>CALMOL010000346.1:4343-13113 GCA_937871685.1 uncultured Verrucomicrobiota bacterium | reverse complement strand
GCCCAGCCCAAGCCGTTTTATAAGATTCTCTACGTCCAGGTGCTCTTCGCCATCGCGATGGGCGTGCTGCTCGGCTACCTGTCGCCCTCCATCGGCAAGATGGCCGGCTGGGGCGAGAAGATGAAGCCGCTGGGCGACGGCTTCATCGCGCTGGTGAAGATGATCATCGCGCCGGTGATCTTCTGCACCGTGGTTTCCGGCATCGCGGGAATGCAGGACATGAAGAAGATGGGCCGCGTGGGCGGCAAGGCGCTCCTCTACTTCGAGGTCGTCTCGACCTTCGCCTTGGTGATCGGCCTCATCGTGGTGAACCTCGTGCAGCCGGGCGCGGGCTTCAATGCGGACCCCTCGAAGCTCGACATGACCGAGATTTCCAAGTTCCAGACGATGGCCAAGGACCAGTCCACGGTGGGCTTCCTGCTCCATATCATCCCGAAGACCTTCGTGTCCGCCTTCGCCGAGGGCGACATCCTGCAGGTGCTCCTCATCGCCATCCTCTTCGGCGTGGCGCTCTCTCACCTCGGCAAGGCCGGCGCGGTCATCAAGGAGCTCATCGACCGGATCGCCGTGGTCATCTTCCGCATCGTCGGGATGCTGATGAAGCTCGCGCCGCTGGGCGCGTTTGGCGCGATGGCCTACACCATCGGCAAGTTCGGCCTCGCCTCGCTCCTGCCGCTGGCCAAGCTGATGGCGTCGTTCTACGCCACGTGCCTGCTCTTCATCTTCGTGGTGCTGGGGGCCATCGCGTGGTGGACGGGCTTCTCGATCGTGAAGTTCATCCGCTACATCAAGGAGGAGCTGCTCCTGGTGCTCGGCACTTCCTCCTCCGAGAGCGCGCTGCCGGGCCTGATCGAGAAGATGGAGCGCGCCGGCTGCGGCAAGTCCGTCGTGGGCCTCGTGGTGCCCACCGGCTACTCGTTCAACCTCGACGGCACGAACATCTACATGACCATGGCCGCGCTCTTCGTCGCGCAGGCCACCAACACGCCGCTCACCCTCGTGCAGCAGCTCACCATCCTCGGCGTGGCCATGCTCACTTCCAAGGGCGCTTCCGGCATCACCGGCGCGGGCTTCATCACGCTGGTGGCCACCCTCCAGACCATCCCCGACATTCCCGTGGCCGGCATGGCGCTGCTGCTCGGCATCGACCGCTTCATGTCCGAGGCCCGCGCGCTGACCAACTTCGTCGGCAATGGCGTGGCCACCGTGGTGGTCGCGCGCTGGGAGAAGGACCTCGACGACACCAAGCTGCAAGCTGCCATGGATGGCCGCATCGAGACCGACGTGAGCGTGGAGGTGCCGGCGGAGCCGGCGCCCGTGCTCACCCGTGCTTGACCACGCCACGCCACGCGCAGCGGACGAAGCGCTCGGTCGGCAGGAAGCCCTTGCCCCACTTCTCGTCCCACTCCTTGGTGGGGGCGGCGGCCACGGCCTCGTCCTCGCTCTTGCCGGCGGCGCGCAGCTTCGCGAGGCGGTCGCTCACCGTCTCGAGGAACGCGAGGTAGCCCTTGAGGTCGGACGGCGTCGCCATCGGCCCGTGACCGGGGACGATGCGCGTCTTGTCGTCGCAAAGCGCGAGGGCCGACTTCGCCGCCACCACCATGCCGCCGATCCAGCCGCCGGAGGAATAATCGATGAACGGGTAGAAGCCGTTGAAGAAGAGGTCGCCCATGTGCAGGACGTTCGCGCCGCGGAAGTGCACGAGCAGGTCGCCGTCGGTGTGCGCGGCCGGCACGGCGGTGAGCACGATGTCCTCGCCGTTAAGGTGAAGGCTCATCTGGCCCTGTGGCGCGCAGGTGACCAGCGGCCACGCGGCCTTGGGCGAGGCCGGCGACTTCATGTCGAGAAACTCCACCACCTGGTCGGTGGACAGGCGCTGGCGGCAGGCGTCGTGGGCGACGATGCGCGCGCCGGCCTTGGCGAGGCGCTCGTTGCCGCCGGTGTGGTCGAAGTGCCAATGCGTGTTCACGAGCACGGCGAGGTTCCCCGGCGCGGCCTTGGCGACCTCGGCGGCCATGCCCGCCGCGGCCTGGGGCACGCCGCAATCCACCACCAGCCCGCCATCATCGCCGGCGAGCACCACGATGTTTCCGCCCACGCCGGTGACGAGCGTGAGCTTGCCGCCGAGTGATTCCGATTGGATCGGCGGCGGGGCCGCGGCCGCTGGAGGCGTGGGCTTGGGCGTTTCCTGCGCGCCCGCGCGGCCAAGCCAAGCGGCGGCACCGAGACCGAGGGCGAAGGTGCGCAGCGCGGCGCGGCGAGACAGCGAGGCAGGAACGAGGGAGCGAGTGGGATTCATCGGAGGGAATGTGCGCCCGGCAAACTTGTGATTCAACGGGCCTTGTCGAGCGCATCATCCGGCGGTCGCTGGTCGAGGACGTCGTCTAGGTCGCTTTGAAGCCAGCAAGCCGGCCGCGCCCTCACGCGGCGAGATTGCCGCGCATCCGCGCGGCAAGGCGGGCGGTGTTCTTGGCGGCGAGGAAGTTTTCCGCCACCCAGGCGCGTGCCGCGGAGCGCAGGCGGGAGCGCAGCGTCGGATTCGCGATGAGGCGCTGCACGGCACCGGCCACGGCGGCGGGGTCGTGCGGATCGGCGATCAGGCCGGTGAACTCGTGGGTGATCGCCTCGGCCACGCCGCCGCCGGGGGAAGAAATGACGATGGCGCCCCGGGACATCGCCTCGGGCACCACGTTGGGCAGGCCGTCGCGGTCGCCTTCCGCGTCCACCACGCCGCAGTGGAAGAAAGCGTCGGCCTCGGCGTGGAGGTTCTGCACGCGCTCGGGCGGCAGGGCGCCGCAAAGCGTGACGCGCGTCTCCAGGCCGTGCTGGCGGATGGCTTCCTCCAGGGCTGGCCGCAGCGGACCTTCGCCGACCAGGGACGCCTGGAACTCCGCGCCGCGCCGCGCCAGTTCGGCGAGCGCCTGCAGCCAAAGCAGTTGACCTTTCTTCTCCACGAGTCGCCCGACCGAAAGGAAGCGCAGCGATCGACCTTCCCAATCGTTCCCGGCGGAATCCGGACGCGCCGGCGGAAGCACGGGCAGGCCGCGCCGGGCGAGGACGATCTCGGCCGGCGCGTCGGGGTAGAGTTCGCGGAGGTGGCGCACGTTGAACTCGGTGGTCGTGTGCACGAAAGCCGCGCGCTGCATCTTGCGCGGCAGCAGCGGGTCGCCGCCGTGGCGGTGGAGATCATAGGCGTGCGCGCCGAAAGAGAATGGCCGGCCGAGCAGCCGCCCAAGCGTCATCGCCGCCGTGGCCGGCGCCGTGGCCCAGGCGCCGTGAATCCAAATGGGTCGCCCACGGAACTCGCGCGCCATTCCAAAAGCCCACACCGCGCCCCAGACCGTGTGGAACCAATGCTCCGCCGTGCGCGGCCGGTGTTGCCGCAGCGCGCGCAGGCCGCGCCGGACCAAGCTCGGCCGTCGGATCATCTCGCCCAGCGCGCGGCCGACGATGCGGAGAAGGCCGCGCCGCACCACGGTCGGTCCGCCCGGCGCGGGCGCGGCTCGGTTGCCCCAATCCCACAGCGGATGCACCTCGACGGGCACGCCGTTCGCCATCACGCCGCGCATCTCGCGGTCGATGAAGGTCTGCGTGAGCGCCGGATAGCGCATCACGAGGTAGAGGACCGAAGCTTCAAGCGTCAAGGGAGGGTCTGAAAGGAAGAGGCGGATCACTTTCTTGCCGCGCCCACCCGGAGGAAGCGGAGGACGCTGACTTCTGAAAGCGGGCGTCGATCTGGCGGATGCCACGCTGGCCCCTGCTTTTGAGAGGGGCGCTCAAGGAAGTCGATCTCGAATCCTCAGGAGTCGAGGGTGCGCCGCTCCAGGAGCTTCATGGCGCGGAAGAGCGTCTCGCACACCGGCGTGGGCGTGTCGGTGACCTGGCCGAGTTCGACCACGGCGCCGACGACGGCATCGACCTCGGTGGGGCGGCGGGTCTCGATGTCCTGGAGCATGGAGGGCTTGTGCGCGCCGATCTTTTCCGCGCCGGCGATGCGCTGGTCCAGGGAAACGGCGAAGCGGATGCCGAGCTTCTCCGCGATGGCGGCGGCCTCGGTCATGGCGTCGCGGGCGAGGGCGCGGGTGTGAGGGTCGCGGCAGATTTCCTCCAGCGTGGCGCCGGTGAGGGCGGCGAGGGGATTGAAGACGACGTTGCCCCAGACCTTGATCCAGATTTCGGAGCGGAGATTCGTGCGGACGGGGGCGCGCAGGCCGGCGCGCTGGAAGATGGCGGAGAGGCGGAGGATGCGCTCGGACTTGGAGTTGTCCGGCTCGCCGAGGGAAAAGCGGTCGCCCTCGACGTGGCGCACCACGCCGGGCGCGGCCAATTCGGCGGCCGGATACACGACGGAGCCGATCACGCGCTCGATCTCCAGATGGGTCTCGATCACGCCGCCCGGATCGACGGATTCGAGGCGCCGGCCTTCGTAGGGGCCGCCGTGGCGCTTGAAATACCACCAGGGGACGCCGTTCTGCATGAGCACGACGCTCGTCTCCGGCCCGTAGAGCGCGCGCATCGGCTGCACGATCCCGGGAACGCTGTGCGTTTTCAGCGTGAGGACCACGCAGTCCTGCGGGCCGGCGTCCCGCATGTCGGCGAAGGCCTTGACCCCGGGGACGGGCTCGACGGGCCCGTCGCCCATTTGGAGCTTGAGCCCATCGCTTTGGATGGCGGCGAGGTGCGGGCCGCGGGCGATGAGGGAGACCTCCTCGCCGGCGAGGGCGAGCTTCGCTCCGAGGTAGCCGCCGATGGCGCCGGCGCCGACGATGCAGAATTTCATGGGTGGAAAAATGGAACGGCGAGACTTTGCCGCACGCGCGGCAAATCCAAGCCGAATTCCGTGAGCTTTGCCCACGAAGGGGCAAGTCGTCATTCCCACGTGGCGGCGGCGCGAATTCCACATTGAGGACGGCAGGCGCGCGATGGTGCGATCCACGCCGGAGGGCGTCCCGCCCAAGCCGGTCGCCGTCACCGGCTATCCAGGATCCAAGCCGCTCGATGAGGCATGAACCCACTTGGCGCACTCACCCAAAAAATAGGGGGATCGGCGGTTTCTGGGAGTGCGCGCCAAGTGCGGCCCCGCCCCGCGGAGCGCCCTGAACCGGAGCTAGGGGCAAAGCCAACGCCGGAAGCGCTGCGATTCCGCACATCCAACCCAAACCCCGCACCGAAAACATTCCCTCCAAACCCCTCATGAATCCCGCCGACCGCCGAACCTTTTTGAAGACATCCCTCGGAGGCGCCCTCGCCCTGGGCGTGGGATCCGCGCTCCTCGCGCCGCTCCGCGCGACGGCCCAGGCGGCGGCCGTCTCCAAGCCGATGGACCCGAAGCCCGTGCCCAGCGAGGCGCTGTTCCGCCAGGGCGTCATCGGGCCGGCCGAGCTTTCGCTGGTCACCAGCCAGATCGCCGTGGATAAGGCGACCGACAAGAACACCAAGGAGTTCGCCGGCTTCGAGCTGGAGGAGGCCATCGCCGTGACCACGGTCCTCAAACAATTGGGCACCGAGGTGCCCGCCCCCGACGCCAAGGCCAAGGAAACGCTGGCGAAGCTCAAGGCGGCGGCCAAAGGCAAGGACTTCGACAAGGCCTACATCGCGGCCCAGCTCGAGAACCACGAGTTCTTGCGCGACCACGCGATGGACTACTTGGCCAAGGCCAAGGGCAAGACCGAGCCGGCCGAAAAGCACGCCCAGCACTTGGCGACGCTGGCGCTGGCGGTCTTCAAGGAGCATGTGGCGATCACCAAGCGCATTCTTGGAGAGCTTAGCTGAAGATGGTCTGATGCCCTCGAAAAGGAGACCAAGATCGTCCGGTTGAGGCACGCCTGACACCGGAGGCGGCTCATTCGCCGGGCCGGCAGGTGTCGGCGAGGCGCTTAGCGCGGGCGTCCTCGCCCGCGCCCTCGGCGAAGCCGACCACGGAGGAGCGGCCCCGGTTGAGCTTGATCACGACGAGGCGCGTGCGGCGCTTCGTGCCGGAGTCGTCGGTGCCGGAAAGGCGGTAGATGATGGCGTAGGGCTGAAGCGCGCCGTCGCGCCGGACGCCGCGCCACTCGACGGTGTCGTTGGCCTTGTTGGGGAAGGTGCCCGGCGCGGCCGCCATCGTGCCCTCGTAGAGGTTGGAAATGGTGTTCCCGTATTTCACCTCGATCCACGAGCGGTCGTCGTCGCCGACCACCAGCACGCTGTAGCCGCCGAAGCCGCGGCATTCTTCCCGGGAGGAATTGCCCTCGTCGTCGCCGCCCCGGGCTTTTCCGAACTTGCGGCAATTCTCAGACGCGGTGCTCGTGTATTCGGAGACGGGCGTTTGCGCCGCGGCCGGGGCGACCGCCGCAAGCGCGGCGAGGAAGATCAAAGGAACGAGGCGCATGGCGATGGATTCGAACGGATTTCCGTCTTCGAGGCGACCAATTCCTCTTCTCCGTGGCCTCCGTGCCTCCGTGGCCAATTCATCACGCCGAAAGGTTCAGCAGCTTGGCCATGTTGATGCGCTGGAGCTTGCCGGTGGCGCCGCGGGGAATCTGCTCCATCAGGTGGAAGCGGCGCGGCACCTTGAACTCGGCGAGCTGGGCGGAGCAATGTTCCTTCAATTCGCGGTCCGTGGCGGTCATCCCCGGCCGCAGCACGACCGCGGCGTGGATGTCCTCGCCGTAGGACTTGTGCGGCACGGCGAAAGCCAGCGCCTCGGCCACGGCGGGGTGGCGCAGGAGGACGTCGTCGATTTCCAGCGGGGAGATCTTCTCGCCGCCGCGGTTGATGAGTTCCTTGAGGCGGCCGGTGAGGGAGAGGTAGCCGTCAGGATCGAGGTAGCCCTGGTCGCCGGTGCGGAACCAGCCTTCGCCGGGGAAGGCCGTCCGGTTGGCCTCGGGGTTGTTCTCGTAGCCGTCCACGACGTTGGCGCCGCGCACGACGACCTCGCCGACTTCGCCCTGGGGCATCATCCCGCCGGCGTCGTTCATGATGCCCACGTCCACGCCGAAGCCGTAGCCGACCTTGCCGGCCTTGCGCGCCTTGGGGGGCAGGGGATTGGAGGCCATCTGGTGGGCGGCCTCGGTCATGCCGTAGGACTCGAGCACGGGGGTTTGGAGGACTTCTTCCAAGCGCTCCATGATGACCGGCGGCAGCGGCGCGGACGAGGAGCGCGCGAAGCGGAAGGGGTTGGCGCGGATGGCGTCGCGGTTGTGATCGGCGCGCGCGAGGAGCATCTGGTGCATCGTCGGCACGGCGGAATACCAGGTGGGCTTGAACTCCTCGACGGTCTTCCAGAACGTGAGCGCGTCGAAGCCGCCGGTCGGGCAGACCACGGTGCCGCCGGAAGCGAGCGTGGCGTTCAGCGAGGCGGAGATGCCGTGGATGTGGAAGAGCGGCATCACGCAGAGCGCGGTGTCCCTATCGGAAAGCGCGTAGGTCTCGGCGATATTGCGCGCGGAGGCGGTGAGATTGCGGTGGCGCAACGGCACGCGCTTCGGCCGCGAGGTGGTGCCGGAGGTGTGGAGGATCATCGCCACGTCGTCGGCCCGGGCGCTTTCCGGGTGGGGCGCGGTCATCGGCTCGCCGCGGATGAGGCGGAACTCCAGCGTGCCATCGGCCTGCGGCGCGGCCTCGATGACGAGCATCTCGGGACGCAGCGCCTCGTGCGCCTCGGGCTGCGCGCCGGGCAGGGTGATGAGCGCCTTGGCGGCGGTGTCCTCATAGTAGAAGGCGAACTCGTCCGTCTTGTATTTCGGATTCAGCGGGCAAACCGTGCCCGCCGTGGCCGCGGCGAGGAAGGTGAGGACCAGTTCAGGCCCATTGATCATCGCCACGGCGATGCGGTCGCCGCGGCCGAGGCCGAATTGATTCAGCTGCGCGGCGAGCGCGCGGACATTCGCGCGGAGTTGCGCGTAGGTGAGCGCCGGCCGGTCCGGCGCGACGAGGGCGGGATGGTCGTCCGCGCCCCCGAGCATTTCGAGGAGAGTTTGGTCGGGCATGTCGGGGAAGCCGCGATGCTAGCGGCGCGGGGGGCGAGGGGGCAAGGAGATTGCGGCGCTTCCATCCTCGCGCGCTCGCGAGTTCTCGCGGCCGGCCGGGACTTGTCGCGAGGAGTTCCAAGGGTTCTCACGAGCACCTTTTCACCTCCTCACGAGGACTCGGGAAGTTCTCACGACCACCTTCCCACCTCCTCACGAGCACCTTTGGGGGTTCTCACGAGGACCCTGGAACTTCTCGTGAGAACCTTTGAGGTTCTCACGACCACCCAAGGGCCTTCTCGTGAGAACCTTGGAACTCCTCGTGAGAGCTTTGGGAGGTTCTCACGAGGAGTCTGGAACTTGTCGCGAGAAGGCCGAAAGGTTCTCGCGAGAACCCTTGGAGGTGGTCGCGAGAACCCCGGAGAGTCCTCGTGAGAACCCTCGAGACTCCTCGCGAGAACCTCGGAAGGTTCTCACGAGAGGTGGCGAGGGTAGCCCCAGGTTACCTTGGCAACTCGCCTCGGATGGTTTCCCGGCAGGCTTCTTCTGGGCGCCGCGCCTCGGTCGCTTCTGGGAAAGGACGTGACCCCCTCACCGAGACGAGAGGGAGCAAGCTGAAACCGATTGGATTTGGCCGTGCCGCAGCCTTGGCGCGGTTTCCGTTCGGATGGAGCGGCGGTTCGTCGAGTTGTAGAGGCGGCTCTGTCCGCGGATGCGGACGTGCCGCCTGTAAATCCTTCCCGGGCGGCCCGCTGCCGACGGGTCTATCCAGCGTCCACCCGGGAGAAAGTTTGAGGCGACACGTCCGCATTCGCGAACAG
>CALMOL010000346.1:0-4333 GCA_937871685.1 uncultured Verrucomicrobiota bacterium | reverse complement strand
GCCGCGGGGACTACCCCGCGTCCACCGGGTACAAATTTGCCGCCCCCCCGCCCCCATCCGCCAACCCCCCCGCCTCTGCAACCGCACGCCGCCTCCTGCCCACGCGAGAGCCGCTCTAATGCCGCGCCAGGAACGTCGCGATGTCCTCGGCGAGCTTGGGGCCGATGCCCTCGACCTTGGCGATCTCCTCGGCGGGCGTCTTGCGCAGGCGGGCCACGGAGCCGAAGGCCTGGAGGAGGCGGGCCTTGCGGCCGGCGCTCACGCCGGGGATGTCGTCGAGCAGGCTTTCGGCGATGCGCTGCTTCATCAGCAACTGGTGGTAGCCGTTCGCAAAGCGGTGGGCCTCGTCGCGGATGCGCTGGAGCAGGCGCAGCGCGCCGGAATCCTCCGGCAAGCGCAGCGGCATCGGGCGCTGGGGACGCCAGATTTCCTCGAATTGCTTGGCTAGGCCGATGATCGGCAGGTCGTGGAGGCCGAGCGAGGCGAGTTCCTTCGACGCGGAGGAAAGCTGGCCGCGACCGCCATCCACGATCACGAGGTCGGGCAGGCGCACGTAAGTGGTGGGCTTTGCGCTAGGGCGGCGGGGCAGGGCGGGGGCGGTGTCGTCGCCGACGGAGATTTCCTCGACGGATTCCACGGGGCCGGCCGGCAGTTCAGCGGCGACGTCGAGATCTTCCTCCTCGTCCATGTCGCGCTCCAGGCGGCGGGCGGCATCGAGCGGGTTTTCCTGCGAGACTTCGGCGCGCTCGGGGTCGAGGGCGCGCGTTTCGAGAAGGATGCGGGCGTAGCGGCGCCGCACCACTTCGGCCATGGAGGCGAAGTCGTTTTGCCCTTTCACGGTGCGGATGCGGTAGCGGCGGTAGCCGGATTTGTCCGGCACGCCGCGGCGGAAGCGCACCATGCTCGCCACGATGTGCGTGGTGGAGATGTTCGAGATGTCGAAGCATTCCATCGCCTCGGGCGGGCCGGGCAGGCCGAGGATGTCGCCGAGCGCGCGGAGGTCGTCGGTGGGGTCGATGGCGCCGGGGAGGGGCGCCACGCGGGTGAAGCGACGGGCCGGCGCGGTGGTGCGCTTGAGGTCCTCGACGAGGTCGCGCAGCTCGGCGGCGCGCTCGAACTCCATCCGCTTGGCGGCGGCCTGCATTTCCTCCTCGAGGGCGCCGACCAGCTCGCGCGAGCCGCCCTCAAGGAAGGCACAGGCTTGCTCCACCTTGGCCTTGTAGTCCTCGGGCGAAATCTTGCCGATGCAGGGCGCGGCGCAGTTCTTGATGATGTGGTCGAGGCAATGGCGGAAGTCGATCTCGCCCGGGGTCACGGCGCGGCAGGAGCGCAGGCCGAAGCGCTTCTTCATCATCTCGATGGTCACGCGGAGCGCGCCCGAGTGCGGGAAGGGGCCAAAGTAGCGCGCGCCGTCGTCCTTCCGCATGCGGGTGAGCTGGAAGCGCGGGAAGGGGTCCGACAGGTTTACCTTCACGAGGAGGTAGCGCTTGTCGTCGCGCATCAGGACGTTGTAGCGCGGGCGGTAGTCCTTGATGAGGCGGCTTTCCAGCAGCAGCGCCTCCGGCTCGGAGCGCACGACGTGCCACTCGTAGTCCCAGACGGAGTCGAGGAGCGCCTTGGTGCGCGGGGCGGCGCGGGCAGAGCCGGAGGGAAGAAAGTAATTCGAGAGGCGCTTGCGGAGGTCGCGCGCCTTGCCGACGTAGAGGATGCGGTTGAGGCGGTCGCGCATCGCATACACGCCGGGCTGGTGCGGCGCCTCGTGGAGCTTGGCACGCAGGTCGGGCTTTTCTTTTCGCAGTGCCTCAGGCATAGGGGGGAGAATCGGCGAGCCCCGCGAGCGCATCGCGGGAATTGTCGAATGCGGACGCTCCCCCGCGCGTCCGTGCGGCGCAATCGCCCTCCCATCGCCGTCCGTGTTTCGTTCCGTCATGCCGTTCCTCCCGCGCCTTCTTCTGCCCGCGCTCGCCTTGCTGGCGCAGTTTGGCGCGCCCTTTTGTGCATTCGCGATGGAGAATTCCCCGCCACCACCCGCCGCCGAGACGGACCTTTCGGCCGACGAGATCATGCGCCGCGCCCTGTTGCGCGACGACGTCCTGCGCCGCGGCCGGCAGCGCCTGGAGTGCGACCTGCGCATCCGGACCGAGCGCGTGGACGCCGGCGGCGCGGTGCTCTCCACCCAGGCCAAGGAGTTCACCGTGCGCCCCGGCCCGGACCTCGCCCGCACCGCGCTGGTGGCGCTGGACTCCGGCCGCACCGCGCGGGAGAAGGACGCCGCCGAGGCGCGCAAGTTCCTGGCCGCGATGGACCTCCAGAAGCTCGCGCCGCGCTTTCGCATGACCCGCGCGGGCGAGGACACCGTGCAAGGCCGCCCGTGCTTCGTGATCGCCTACGCGCCGCGCCCGGGCGCGCGCTACGACAACTCGGAGGAAAAGATCATGAACGGCCTGGCCGGCCGGTTCTGGGTGGCGAAAGAGGACTATTCCATCATCCAGAGCGAGGGCTCGCTGACCGCCCCGGTGACGGTGGCCCTGGTGGCCTCCGTGTGGCGCTTCGACTTCTCGTATCGCTCCCAACCCCTGCCTACCGGCGGCGAGCCCGCCCCGGCGGCCTTCGAGATGTTTGTGGCCGTGAAGGCCCCGCTCTACGACCTGCGCCAGCGCCAGACGAGCACGATGAGCAATTATCGTTAAGCCGGCTTTGCCTGCTGCACAGATGCAGACGAAGGGGGCCAAGGGTGGACCGTTTTCATCCACCGCTGGATGAACTTCGTCCAGCGGCAGGGGAGAAGCATTCGAGCCGGCGGAATCCGCCGCAAGAGGAGGCCAGCACCACGCGGGCGTCTCCAGACGCGAAGCGGGCAGATGCCTCTACGCTGCCTCAAGGCGTGTCCCGAGCTTGTTCACGGGAGCTAGTCGGCCGCATTGCATTCGCCCGGGCGCCGTGTTTCTTCGGTTCCCCCGAATCCCGACGATCCCGCGTTTCTTCCTTAATTCATGAGCACCGCCCTCACCCCGCCGGCCGGCGAGAAGGTTTCCATCTCGAACGGCAAACTCACCGTCCCGGACCATCCCATCCTCCCCTTCATCCGCGGCGACGGCACCGGGGCGGACATCTGGGCGTCCTCCGTGCAGGTCTTCGATGCGGCCGTCGAGAAGGCTTACGGCGGCAAGAAGAAGATTTCCTGGTTCGAAGTGTTCGCCGGCGAGGCCGCCAAGACCAAGTTCGACAACTGGCTGCCGGACGAAACCATTGAGGCATTCCGCGAGTATCTCGTCGGCATCAAGGGGCCGCTCACCACGCCCGTGGGCGGCGGCATCCGCTCGCTCAACGTGGCGCTGCGCCAGCTCCTCGACCTCTACGTGTGCCTGCGCCCCGTGCAGTATTTCACCGGCGTGCCCTCGCCCGTGAAGGCGCCGGAGAAGGTGGACATGGTGATTTTCCGCGAGAACACCGAGGACATCTACGCGGGCATCGACTTCGAGGCCGGCAGCGAGGCCGCCATGAAGGCGCTCGAGTTTCTGAAGGCCTCTTTCCCCAAGGAGTTCAAGAAGATCCGCTTCGGCGCCGAGCATCCCGAGCTCGTCGGCGTGGGCTTCAAGCCCGTCTCGAAGCCGGGCACCGAGCGCCTCGTGCGCGCGGCGATCCAGTATGCCGTGGACCAGAAGCGCAAGAGCGTCACGCTCGTCCACAAGGGCAACATCATGAAATACACCGAGGGCGCGTTCCGCGATTGGGGTTACGAGCTGGCGAAGAGCGAGTTCGGCGCCACCGAGCTGGACGGCGGCCCGTGGTGCCAGGTCCCCGAGGGGAAGCCCGGCGCCGGCCTCGTCATCAAAGACGCCATCGCCGACATCACGCTCCAGCAGGTGCTCACGCGCCCGGAGGACTTCGACGTGATCGCCACGCTCAATCTCAACGGCGACTACCTTTCCGACGCGCTGGCCGCGCAAGTAGGCGGCATCGGCATCGCCCCCGGTGGCAACATCAACTACCTCACCGGCCACGCCATCTTCGAGGCGACCCACGGCACCGCGCCGAAATACGCCGGAAAGGACATGGTCAACCCCGGCTCGGTGGTGCTCTCCGGCGAAATGATGTTCCGCTACCTTGGCTGGAACGAGGCCGCCGACCTCATCATCAAGGGCCTCAACGGCGCCATCGGCTCACGTCGCGTGACCTACGACTTCGCCCGCCTCACCGAGGGTGCCACGCAGATCAAGTGCTCGCAGTTCGGCCTGAACATCATCGCCCACATGTGACGGCGGTGAAAGTTGCAGCGGCGGCTCTGTCCGCGAATGCGGACGTGCCGCCTGTAGCTTTCTCCCGGGTGGCC
>CALMOL010000345.1:4625-5091 GCA_937871685.1 uncultured Verrucomicrobiota bacterium | reverse complement strand
AGGCGGGGGCGTTGGTGGCGCGGGGCATGGCGAACGAAAGGGTCGGGGACGATGGGGATCAGGCGAAAGGCATGGCCTCGCGGATGCGCTTCATGTCCGTCTTGTGGACGAGCGCGGGACCGGCGAGCTGGCGTTTCCGCTTGTGGCTCTTTTTCTGAAGAATGTGCCGGCGGCCCGCCTGAGTGCGCTTTGCCTTTGTGCCGGAACCAGTGATTTTGAAGCGCTTGGCGAAGCCTTTCTTCGTCTTGCGGCGGGCGATGGGTCGGGGCATAGGGGCGCGCACGCTAGCAAGGTTCGGAAGGTGGGCAAACAAAAACCGCGCGGCATTTGTTCGCGCCAGGTCGTGAGAAGTGAAAAGTGAACCGAGCGAAGCGAGACAGCCAGGGTGCCTGGGGCAAAAGCGGCGGCAACCGACGCCCACAGGTGGAATGCTGCCGTGCCAAGATAAATTCTCGCTCCCCCACTT
>CALMOL010000345.1:1951-4615 GCA_937871685.1 uncultured Verrucomicrobiota bacterium | reverse complement strand
GTCTCGCTTCGCTAGGCTCACCTTTCATTGATTACCTTTCACGATGCTTTCCCCCATCGCCCTCCTCTTCCCTGGCCAAGGCGCGCAGCACGTCGGCATGGGCCGCGACCTGCGCGATGCCTTTCCTGCCGCCGCGGTCCGTTTCTTCCAGGCGGACGAGATTCTTGGCCGCCCGCTCACCCGCCTCATGTGGGAGGGGCCGGAGGAAGAGTTGACCCGCACCGGCAACTGCCAGCCGGCGCTCTACGTCCATGGCCTTGCCGCCCTCGCCGCGGTGCGCGAGGCGCTCGGGGACGATGCGAAGGCGTTCGACGATCGCACGGTCGGCACGGCTGGCCTCTCCTTGGGCGAGTTGACCGCCCACGGCGCGGCGGGCACGTATGATTACGCCGACGGCCTCCGCCTCGTGGCGCGGCGCGGCGAATTGATGGACGAGGCCTGCGCCGCGGCGCCGGGCGGCATGGTGGCGCTGCTCGGGGGCGACGCCGAGAAGGCGCGCGCGCTCGCCGAAGCCAGCGGCGTGCAGGTGGCCAATTACAACACCCCCGGCCAATACGTCCTTTCCGGCACGCTGGAAGGCACGCAGAAGGCTGCCGCCGAGGCGAAGGCGCATGGCTTCCGCCGCGCCGCTCCCCTGAAGGTGGCCGGCGCCTACCACTCGCGGCTCATGGAGCCGGCGCGCCTCGAGTTCGCTGCGACGCTGGCGCAAGCGGCTGGGCAGTTCCGTATCCCGCGCGTGCCGGTGGTGGCGAACTTTTCGGCGATGCCGGCGCGCGAGCCCTCCGACATCCTGACGCTCCTGGCCGACCAAGTGACCAATTCCGTGCGCTGGGTCGAGTGCATCGAGCTGCTCGCCTCCGAGCTGGGCGCGACGCTCTTTCTGGAGCTTGGTCCGGGAACTACGCTCGCCGGCATGATTCCGCGCATCGTGCCAGGCGTGGAGATCCTGAGCGTGTCCGACGCCGCTGGCGTGCGCGCCGCCACCGAAAGGATTCGAAGTGGAGCCTAACGGCTCGCGCAAACCCTGCTTCTGGTTAGCCCCAAGCTCTCCCCAGTCAGGACCAGCCCTTTTCTAGGTGACGACGAACAAATGTCTCGGCGTGTCGCCTCCGAAGACCCGCGCGCTCCTGCCGGCTTTCTCTGCTGCCGTCGCTTACACCCGTTTTCAATGAGGTTGAGCGAATGCAGGAGGGAAACGGGTAGCACGGGCGCCCCGCCCGCGCTACCCGTTTCCCTGAAGCTGCCCTCGCTCAACTCCCCTGAAAAAACGGTGTAAGATAGCTCATCGCGATAAGCGCGGCCGTCATCGAGACGATCAGTTTGGTCCTCGCGCTGACCAAGCCGGTCCTCGCGATGACCGCCTTCATCATCGCGCTGACCAACTCGGTCTCCGCGATGATCCCGGGCATCCTCTCGATGATGGCGCGCATCATCGGGATGAGCGGCGCCATCATCTCGCTGACCAAGGCGATCATCGCCATGATGAAACGGGGTCTGTGAAGAGGGATTTGAGTCATCGGGATGATCCCAGGGATCATCGGAAGGAGGGCGCCGATCATCGACAAGAACTCAAACCTTGTCACGAGGACCAGCGGCATCATCGCGATGACCTCATCCATCATCTCGGCGACCGTTTTGCTCATCGCGATGACCGCCGGGATCATCGCGATGAGCGCACCGGTCATCACGATACCGAGGGGCATCATCAATACGCCCATTTCTCCTTCCCGGTGGGGTCTTGGAGCCAGACCCCAGGGATCATCGCAGCCCGAGGAAGCGGGCCAGGTCGCGCACGGCGGCCGACGACGAGAAGCCGCGCCGCACGCTCCGGCCGACCACGCGGAGCCGGCTCGCTCCCCGGTCGGCCTTGAGATCGGCGTGGCCGACCAGCTCCGTGCCGGACAGGATCGGCAGCGCGTAGTAGCCGCGAGCCCGCTTGGCGGGCGGGGTATAAACCTCCCAAGTGTAGTCGAAGCCCCAGAGGCGACGTGTCAAAGCACGGTCGTAAATGACCGGGTCGAGCGGCGCGAGCAGGAGTGGCGGACCGGACGACACTTCGCTCTCCGCCAGCAACGAAAGGTCCTCGCGCAAGATAAACACCGGGCCGCCGGGCAAACCCTCGAGCTTCACCGGCTGCACGAGGTCCTCGACCAGCGCCAACTCATCCCGCCGCAGCGTGAGCAGGCGGCGCTGGCGCAGGTGCGCGTGCGCCTTCCAGCGAGCTGTAGCCTCGGGCGCGGCCGGCGGAAGCGCCGCGACCTCCGCCGGCAGCACGCGCTCGGTCAGGTCATACACGCGCCGGAAACCCCGCCGCGCGGCGATCATCACCCGGCCGTGCAGCAGCATCTTGTCGAGCACGGTCTTCACCGCGCGGCCTTCCCCGCCCCACCACGTCGCCGAGCGCCCCTCGTGCGCGATGTCCTCCGAAGCCAGCGGGCCGCGCTCGCCGATCTCGCCGAGCAGCCGCTCCGCGAGGAGCTCGTCGGCCGCCGAGAGCTTCCCCGTGTAAAGCCCGCCGCCCAGTCCGCGTCGCTCGTGCAAAGTGGCGACAAGGTGCGGCCAGGCTTCCCAGCCCAGCGCAACCAAGAGGCGGCACCCGCGCACCGTCAGGCCGTGCTCGAAGCCCGGCCGAAGCAGGAGGTGCCTGTCGCGGCTCGGGCAGAG
>CALMOL010000345.1:0-1941 GCA_937871685.1 uncultured Verrucomicrobiota bacterium | reverse complement strand
TGCTGAAGCTCGCCGCCCAGGAGCAGCTCTTTCCCGCCGCCGAGTTCCCGCCGCTCATGCAGGGTGCCGACCAGGTGCGGCCATGCCTCCCAGCCCAAGGCCATCAGCAAACGCGCGCCTCGCACCGTCAGGCAGTGCTCGAAGCCCGGCCGCGGCGCGGCGTGAAGGAAGTCCGTGAGCCCGTTCTCGCGGTAGCCGGCCACGCGGTTGCGCAAGATGAGGTCGTGCATCCGGCCGCAGACGTGGATCGGGTCCATCTGGATCCACGCATGGTGCGCCAACGCTGCGCCGATGTCCGCGTGGGGCTGATCGAGACGATGCGCCCGCCGCACGAAGGCGCGCGCCGAGGCTGGGGAGACAGTGATCGCGGGCGGAAGCATCGGGCAGAGGGCCGAGAAGATGGAAGATGGAGGATAGAGGACGGCAGGGACCGTTTCGTGCCACGAATGCGCACCCAATTCCAAAAATGTCCCCTGCCATCTTCCATCCTCCATCTTCTCGGTCCCTCCCCCTCCGCCGCCCGCCGCCGTTCTTGCGATTCCCTGGCGCGGTGGGAAGGCGGCGTTTGTCTTAGGTCCTTAACAAATTGACACCCGCGCCGCGACCGGGAACGTGGTCCCCCGAGCCGTTTCCCGCTCATTGGGGTCCGCCGGTTTCTTCTGCGATGCGCATCGTCTGTTCTCTTGCCCTCGCCGTCCTCGCGGCGCTGGGCACTGGCTGCGGCCGGACGGCTGCCGCCCCCCCGCCGCCCGCTCCCCGGCCCGTGAACGTCGCCCGCGCCGAGGCGCGTGACGTGCCGCTCTACTTCGACGAGATCGGCAACACCACCGCCGTTGAAACCGTCAACGTGCAGGCGCAGGTCGCTGGCCAAATCACCGAGATCCACTTCGCCGACGGCGCCGACATCAAGCAGGGCGACCTCCTCTTCTCCATCGACCCGCGCCCCTACGAGGCTTCGCTGGCCAAGGCGCGCGCCACCCTCGCGCAGGACCAGGCCAAGGCGCAGTTCCAGCGCATCCAGGTGCGCCGCGCGGAAGACCTGCGCGACAAGAAGGTCAACTCCACCCAGGATCTCGACCAAGCGCGCTCCACCCTCCTGGAACTGGAAGCGGTGGTGAAGTCCGATGAAGCGAGCGTGCGCACCGCCGAGCTGAACCTCGAATACTGCCAGATCCGCGCGCCCATCGAGGGCCGCCTCGGCAAGCGCCTTGTGGACCGCGGCAACATCACCTCCTCCCCCGGCGGCGCGGTGCTCGTGTCCATCACGCGGCAAAATCCCATCTACGCGGACTTCACGGTCGCCGAGGACAAGCTTTCGATGGTGCGCGAATACCTCGGCCGCGGCGCGCTCACGGTGGAGGCCGCCTTCGGCGGCGACCGCACGAAGAAGCGCGCCGGCCAGTTCATGTTCTTCGACAACGCCATCTCGGCCGGCAACGGCACCGTGCGCCTGCGCGCCGTGCTGCCCAACGACGATCGCATGTTCTGGCCGGGCCAGTTCGTGAACGTGCGCCTCGTCCTCGACACGCTCAAGGGCGCCGTGATCGTGCCCCTGGCCGCGATGCAGACCGGCCAGATCGGCAACTTCGTCTTCATCGTGAAGCCGGACAACGTCGTGGACATCCGCCGCGTGAAGCCCGGCCAGCGCCAGGGCGAGGGCATCGTGATCTCCGAAGGCCTCAAGGCCGGCGAGAACGTGGTGGTCACCGGCCAGCTCTTCCTCGCCCCCGGCGCGAAGGTGAACGTCGCCAACGCCGAGGAACTCAAGAAGCAGGACCAGGGCGCCGCCGTGGCCGAGGACAAGCCGGCCGAGGACAAAAAGGCGATGTGACCGCCCACGCCAAGCCGCTTAGCTTTTTCGCCATGAGCGTCTCCGTCGCCCCGCCCCCTTCGCCCGCCGTCGAGCCGCCGTCCCCGCCGCTCCGCACGCTAGAGCAGATC
>CALMOL010000344.1 GCA_937871685.1 uncultured Verrucomicrobiota bacterium | reverse complement strand
CGCCCACCCCGCCACGCCGCCCGCCTGGTGCGTCAGGATCCCGGTGATCTGCGAGATCGCCAAGCCCAGCACCAGGGCACCCTGCTTGCCGAGCCGGATCGACAACTCGTTCAGCAGCGTGAAGGCGGCGATCCAGAAAAACCAGTTTCCCCCCGCGCGCGCGGCCTTGCGCAGCCTGTCATCGGGAACGCGCGGGGGCGTCGAGTGGGCGACGGGATGATAAAGGGACATGCCGGAGCGCAGGCTGCGCCACGTTCCCGGCGCGGCAAGCGCGGAGACGGGGACGCCGTTTGCCCGGCGCGCTTGCTGGCCGCATGGTCTCTCCCGGCGCGGCCAGAACCTGCGGCGGACCGACCCCCATGTTCGATTCCACCGAGGCCATCATCGCCGACCTCCGCGACGGGCGGATGGTCGTCATCACCGACGACGAGGACCGCGAGAACGAGGGCGACCTCGTCTTCGCCGCCGAGAAGGCCACGCCCGAGATGGTCGCCTTCATGGTGCGGCACACTTCCGGCGTCATCTGCGTGCCGATGGTCGGCCCGGACCTCGACCGCCTCGACATCCCGCTGATGACGCCCCTGAACCAGGAGCGCATGCGCACCGCCTACACCGTCTCGGTGGACGCTGCCCAGGGCGTGTCCACCGGCATCTCCGCCGCCGACCGCGCGCGGACCATCCGGCTGCTCAGCGACCCGGCTTCCACCGCGCGCGAGTTCACGCGGCCCGGCCACATCTTCCCGCTGCGCGCCCGCGATGGCGGCGTGCTCCGGCGGGCCGGCCACACGGAGGCCGCGGTGGACCTCGCGCGCCTCGCCGGCCTGCGCCCCGCCGGCGTCATCTGCGAGATCGTGAACGACGACGGCTCCATGGCGCGCCTGCCGCAGCTCCAGGAATTCCGCGCCCAGCACGGCCTCAAGCTCGGCTCCATCGCCGACCTCATCGCGTGGCGCCGCGCGCGCGAGAAGCTCGTCGAGAAGATCGAGACCGTGCGCCTGCCCACGGACTACGGCGACTTCCAGCTCCATCTCTACCGCTACACCCTCGACGGCGGCGACCACCTCGCGCTCGTGATGGGTGACATCCGCCCGGACGAGCCGGTGCTCGTGCGCGTGCATTCGGAGTGCCTCACGGGCGACGTGTTCGGCTCGCGCCGCTGCGACTGCGGCTCGCAGCTTCACGCCGCGCTGGGCGCCATCCAAAAGGAGGGCCGCGGCGTGCTCCTCTACCTGCGGCAGGAAGGACGCGGCATCGGCCTCGTGGACAAGCTCCGCGCCTACAAGCTGCAGGAGGAAGGCCTTGACACCGTGGAGGCCAACGCCCAGCTCGGCTACCCGGCCGACGTGCGCGACTACGGCCTCGGCGCGCAGATGCTGCTCGACCTCGGCGTGCGCAAGTTCCGCTTCCTCACGAACAACCCGCGCAAGGTCGTGGGCCTCGAGTCCTACGGCCTGGAAATGGTCGAGCGCGTGCCCATTTCCTTCGCGCCCAACGCTGACAACGAGGCCTACCTGCGCACGAAGAAGTTCAAGCTCGGCCACTGGCTGTGAGCGGCGTTGCCGGCCGTCACCAGCCGAAGTCCGCCCGCGTGAACTTTACCTCGGGAAAGGCCAGCGGCGAGAATTCGCCCTCGTCTCCGCCGACGATGCGACGCTCCTCCGCGTAGCGTCCGCCCTGCGGCGCGCGGTAAATCCAAAGTTCTTCGCGCGCCACGTCCGCGATCCACACCTCGGTGATGCCGGCATCCGCGTAGAGCGTGAGTTTCGTCTTTCGGTCGAAGCGAAGCGAGGTGTCCGCCACCTCGACGAGCAGCAGCACGTCGGCTGGCGTCGGGTGGGACTTTCGGTAACGCTCGCGCGGCAGACGAAGCAGCATCACGTCGGGTTGCGGCATTCCGCGGGGGTTGAGAACCAGTGGATTCTGCCCACGCACGAAAACGCTCCGGCCGAGGCGGTCCTTGAACTCGTTATTCAGGAAATCCACGAACCAAGCGTGCCGGTCTGAGATGGGCGACATGGGAATCAGCTCTCCTTCGATCAGCTCGACGCGCGGGTTTTCGTCGAACCCACCGGCGTCCGCCATCCGCATCACCTCATCCACGGTGAGCCGGCCGTGGGCGGGCGGATGGAGCGCGGGCAACGTCACAGACATGGCGGTCAGCCTACCGCCGCCGCTGGGCCGGGCAAGCGACCCTCACCAGCCGAAGTCCGCCCGCGTGAGCGCCAGCTTGGAGAAAGCCAGCGGCGAGAATGACTCCACATGCTCCGGTCCGATGCACTCGGTCTGGCGATACTCGCCGGACGGCAGCGGGCCGCGCGAAATCCAGATCGCCCGGCCGGGCACGTCCGCGATCCACGCTTCCGCGATCCCAGCGCGGGCGTAGAGCGGAAGTTTCACCCGCTTGTCGAAGCGCAGCGTCGAGTCGGAAACCTCGATCAGGAGCAACACGTCGGCCGGACGCGGGTGGGAATCCGTGTAGAAGTCCTCGCGCGGCTTGAGAAGCAGCAAGTCCGGCTGTGGCATCCCGTGCAGGTCGATCTCCAGCGGGTCTTGCGCGGACACGATCGCCTCGTCTCCGAGCCGCCGAGAGAAAAGGCGGATGAGCCGTTTCACCAAACCGGCGTGGGGAGAATTTGTGGGTGACATGTCGAGAATCTGGCCGTCGATGAGTTCCACCCTGCCGTTCTGGTCGAACAATCCGACCTCGCCCATGCGCAGGAAGTCGGCCACGGTGAAGCGGCGAGGCGTCGCGCCAGACAAATCGATGGAAGCGGACATCGCCCAGCGTAGGCCCGAGGCGCAGGCTGGCAAGACAACCCACGGATGGGTCTGACAAGTTGCCGAATTTGTCTTAAAAAAGCGTTGGCGGCGGGTGGGCGGCCCGCTAGCATCGCCGCGTCACCGCCTTCGTTTCCGATTCGTTGCCCATGAATTCCAACCTACTCCTTACGCTTGCCGCGATGCTCGCAGTCGCAGGATCTGCGTCGGCTCAAATCCTCCTTTCGGGCACGAACTACACCGAGAATTTTAATTCAATCGGGTCCGGTCTCCCGAATGGTGTCGCGGTCTATACCGGAGCCACTGCGAGCGCGTTGGGCACAGTTGGCACCTTCACCACGGCTACGACTAGTTGGACAAACACCACGGGTAATTTTCGCAATGGTGCTTCGTATCTTGTTGGTTCAGGGGCTAATACCGCTACCCAAGCAGCTTTCGCCGATCGGGCGCTGACTTTGCTCCAAACCGGAGCGGTGGGTGATCCGGGAATCTCGACCGTTTTTACGATTTCCAGCACGACGGGTTTTCAGTCGTTCACCCTTACGATGGATTTGATGATGCTCGCAGTGCAAACGCGCTCCACGACCTTCACCATTGACTACCGGATTGGCGGCACGGGTGCGTTTACCGCCATCGGCACCTACGCAGATCCGGGCGCGTTCGGAAATACGCCGTTCTCGTTCAATTTCGGCAACACTTTAGACAACCAGTCGGGGACCGTCGAGATCCGAGTCTCGGCCCTGTCAGCCACTACTGGGGCTGGAAGCCGCGATACCGTTGGTATCGATAATTTCTCGCTCACCTACACCGCCATCCCCGAGCCTTCTGCCATCGCCTTCGGCGTGATCGGCCTCGCGGGCATGATGGCGCTGCGCCGCCGCCGCAACTGATCCACTTCGGCAGCAATCCTTTTCCCAAAGCCGCCCCGCGATCCGGGGCGGCTTTTTCTTTGCCGGCAAGGCACCGCGCGCCACCTTCCGCCGCCTTTCCCACGCTTCGCATCCTTCCCGCCCGGCCCCGGCAAATCGTCGGCGCGAAGCACCACTTCGCGTTCATCGCCTCCCAATACAATCCGGAATACACCCAGGGCCTCGTGAATGCCGCCGCGCGCGAGCTCAACGCCGGGATGCCCGCCGCGCAGCTCGTGCTCCACCAGGTGCCCGGCTCGTGGGAAATCCCCGTCGCCGTGCAGGAGGCCGCTCGCGCCAAGGAAGGCCGTCCCGACGTGATCATCGCCTTCGGCGTGGTGCTCCAGGGCGCCACGCGCCACGCCGACCTGATCGCCCGCACGGTGACCGACGCCCTCATGCGCATCTCGCTGGAGTCTGCCATCCCCGTGATCCACGCCGTGCTCCACTGCGAGGACGAGGCCCAGGCCCGCCAGCGCTGCCTGGAGGAGAAGACCAACCGCGGCGCCGAGGCCGCCCGCGCCGCGATGCAGATGGCGCAGGTGATGGCGGAGCTGAGGGGGGAGCAAAGGTGAATCGTGGATCGTGAATGGTGAATCGTGGGGTTGGACCGTGCATCATGGTGCGATGGCCGAGGACCTTTGGGATCGTCATGCCGAGGCTGATGCCCGCACTGCCGGTTCGGCCTCACCTACGATTCACCAT
>CALMOL010000343.1 GCA_937871685.1 uncultured Verrucomicrobiota bacterium | reverse complement strand
GTGTCGGGGATGGTCAGCTCTCTTTCCACAAGATAATCTGCGGGGCGCCGCCCCCGGACTTGAGGCAGACGATTTCCAGCGTGCGCTGCACGCCGCCCGAGCGGCCCTCGCTCTTAATCCGAAACACCGGGTCGTTCAACGTGAGAAGGCCGCGCATGCGCTCGAGGTCCGGGCCGCCGAGGCCCATCACGCGCGCGGCCTCGGCCAGGTCCTTGAACTTGTAGTCGTCGGGCGTGCCGTCCTCGCCGTCGCCGCCGCGGCGCATCTGGAGCAGGCCGCGGATGGCGAAGTCGCCCATGCCGGGGATCGCGCGCAGCACGCTTTCGGTGGCCCACTGGAGATCGATGGGTCCCTGCGAGACGAGCGTGAAGTCCTCGTCCCAGCCGTCCTGGCGCGTGAGCGGGTCGCAGGCGGGAATCTGGTAAAGCTCGGACAGGTCCTGGAGCGGCTCGTTGGAGATCGGGCCGCGCACGGGAGTCTCGTTGCCGTTGAGGCGGCGCACGTCGTCGGGATCCACCCAGTCGAGCAGCGAGTCGATGAACGCCTCGCGCTCGGGGTAGGCGAGGCCGCGGTTGGCGAGGTGCTGGCGGAGCACGTCGAGGCGATTCTGGTCCTCGCCGGCGAGGAGCCAGTTGAGATTGAGGCGGCCGCCCTCGCCGACGAGGCGCGTGCGCCAGCCGCGGGTGCCGCCGTCCAAGTCGGTGACGAGAGAGGGCGTGCTGGGATTGGCGGCCGGGTGGAGCGCGACCTGCGCGCCGGAGTAGGCGAGGGCGCGCGCGTCGAGGCCGGCCGTCTCGCGCGCCTGAATCCCAAGTTCGCCGTCGAGCTGCTTCGCGAGCGTCAGGACGATGAGCGAGAGGATCATGATGGCCCACAGCGCGAGCAGGAGCGCCGAGCCGCGCGCGCGGCGGCGGGCTTCGGGCACCGGCCCACGGGGATGGACGAGCGGCCGCATCATCTGGTGATCGTCGAGGGTGCCGGCGTGGCTCCGGGAAGGCCAGGCGCACCGGGCAGCGCGGTGCCGAGCGTGGGCGGGGTCACGCGGCGCGGCGGGAGGCGGGCCACGGTCTCAAATTGGTCGTTGCCGTCATCGAAGCTGAGCCGCAGCCGCACGAGGTCCGGCAGCGCGGCCGCGTCGGCCCAAGACTCCACCCACGAGTTGATGCGCGCGTCGTAGTAGGCGATCTCGAGCGCGGACACGCCGGGCAGCAATTCCACCATGATGGGCGCCGAGGGACGGCCGAGGACCTGCTGGTCCACGCGCTGGCGCGACAGCACGAGGGTGGGCCGTTTCACGCCCTTGGGCTGCACCACCTCCAGCGTGGCGACGAAGATGCCGTCGGCCCGGCGGGCGAGGAGCCCATTGCCCGGCTGCGCGAGGAACGTGACGGTGTCGCGCGCCGCCCCGCCGCGCGCGGGCTTGCCCTCGAGGAGCACCGCTCCGGGCGGCAGGCGGCTGGGCAGCCGGATAAACTGGGACTGCACGAAGCGGTCGAAGCCGGCCAGCTCCGCCTCGCGCGCGGCGAACGAGTCGGCCGCCTTGGCCGCGCCGATCGACCCCGCCACGAAGCGGTAGAGCCCGAGCGTGATCACCGCGATGATCGCCACGGCGAGCATCACTTCCAGCAGGGTGAAGCCGCCTGCCCGCGGGCCGGCAAGGGTTCGCCGGTCCGCCGTCGCGGAGCGACGTTTGCCGGTAGCCGGGGGCTTCGGCCCCCGGAGCGGCGCGTTTTCGCGACCCGGGATGAGGCGACCAAGTTTGTGACGCATGCTCGGCAGGGCTCCTTTCCTTTCTACGATCCGCGCAGCAGGTAGAATGCGACCGAGCGCTGCACCTTCTGCCCGTTCACCTCCCACTCCACCGTGAGCTGCACCTCGTTCATCCCGCCGAGCACGGTGCCGTCGTCATTGCGCAGGTTGAGCGGGACGCGCTTCTCGGTCAGCGTGTAGCCCAGGAAAGGGGCGGGGAGCGTGCGGCGCTTGAGGTCATCCGGCATTCCCGTGGCCGCCTGGATCTCGGCCATGCGGTTCTGGAGGATCAGGCGCGCGCGCTCCGTCTCGAAGCGGATGCGCTGCGTGGCGAGGCATTCCGACATCACGCGCCCGATGGCCACTGCGCCCAGCGCGAAAATGGCCACGGCCACGACGACCTCCAGCAGGAGGAAGCCGCGGTCGGCACGACGGGCGAGGGGACGGCGCATGGGACGAAGGAGGTTCAGCGAGCCTGGAAAACCTTGATCTCGGCGCGTCCCGAGAGCGGGGAAAATTCCAGCTCCCAGTTTCCGGCCGGGCCGGCGTAGCGCACGGTGGCCGGCTCGCAGTTGCCGGTGGGCCAGAACGTCCACTCCGGCGCCGGGTCCTTCTCCATCGCGCCGGTCAGGTAGAGCTTGAATTCCTCTCCCTCCTTGGGCGCGAACTCGGCGATCACCTCCGGCTCCTGGCCACCCAGCGCGTCGGACACGAGCACGATTCGCTTGCGCTCCCACGCCAGCACGGTGGCGCGGCCCTCCTTCATGGCGTGATCGCGGGCGCGGGACGCCAGCCCGATGACCCGCTCCATGGACTCCCGCAGCCGGCCGGCCGCCATCACGCCGTCCACCGCCGGGATGGCCAGCCCGATGAGCAGCAGCATCAGCGCGATCGAGATCGAGATCTCCAGCAGCGTGAATCCTCCCCGCCCCGGCGCGTGGCGCGGGAACGCGGTGGGGCGGGGGAGCATCGGCACGGCGGCGACCGTGGGCGAGAACTGCGTCTTGCGCCAGTCCGCTGCGTGTCCCAGCCGCGATGGTCGTTTGACCGGCCGGGGATTGCCGCCTTCAATCCGGCGTGTTTTCCCTTCCCCCGAAGTTCCGCGCGACCGGCATGGCGTGCCTAGTCTGGTCGGCCGCGGGCTTGCTTGGCTGGGCCGCCGGCACTCTGCAGGCGCAAAGTCCGCCCGCGCCGCCCCCGCCGGTCACGGTGGCCCCGCCGGTGCCCGGCGCGCCCGCCGCGCCTCCGGGTCGGCCGGCGCCGCCCGAGTCCGAGACGGTGCGCCTCCAGATGCCGAACGCGGATGTGCGGGACGTGCTCAGCTATTACGAGCGCCTGACCGGCCGCCGCCTGATCCTCGACAACACCATCCAGGGGCAGCTCAACATCAACATCAACACGCCCGTCACCAAGGACGAGGCCGTGAAGATCATCGAGACGACCCTCCTGCTGAACGGCTTCTCGCTCGTGCCCGGCGACGGTGGCCTCACCAAGGTGCTCGGCATCTCCAAGAACCCGCGCCAGGCCGGCGTGTCGATCTACTCGAGCGTGGAGCAGCTTCCCGACGCCGAGCTCGTCGCCTCGCTCCTTTTCCGCCTGCGCTACGTCGATCCCACCGAGCTTCAGCAGATCCTCCAGCAATACATTCCGGCGCAGACTTTCACCTCCTTCATCGCGCTGCCCAAGAGCAACTCCCTGCTCATCACCGAGAGCACCTCCGTCATCCGGCGCGTGGCCCAGCTCGTGCGCGAGGCCGACATCCCGCCGGCCGAGGTCATCCAGGAATTCCTCTCGCTGGAATACGCCGATGCCACCAAGGCGGTGGAGTTCCTCAACGCGATCTTTGAGAAAAAGGAGGCCCAGGCCACCGGCGGCCGCCCCGGCGCGCCCGGCGCGGCCCGCCCGCGCGTGAAC
>CALMOL010000342.1:2026-2978 GCA_937871685.1 uncultured Verrucomicrobiota bacterium | reverse complement strand
CGCGCCGGTCTTGTGAATCATGGAGTGCCAGCCGACGAGGTCGCCGGTGGCCAGCTCGTCCGGGCCGGGGCCGGACTGCGCGGCGAGCCAGGTGAGCGCGGTGCGGACGTGGGGGTTCTCGAAGGTCTCCTCGATCACGCGGCCGTAGCTCGACATGAGCAAGCGCGCGGTGTCGGTGGAGCTCCACAGCTTGCGCGAGCGGGCGTTGAAGAGGTTGCGCTTGAAGATCGTGCCAAAGATCCCGCCGGGCGTGGGCGGCTTGAGAAAGACCTCCCAGATGGCCTCGTTCACCTCGCCCCAGCGCGCGCAAAACTCGCGGTAAGCGTCGGCGTCGCGCTCGGAAACCTTGGCGATGGACTCGCACGTCTTCTCCACGGAGCGATGGAACGAGATGCCCATCGTCGCGCCCGGGACGGGGTAGAAGGCCCACGGGTCCATCTCGATGTATTCGAGGCCGTGCTCCTGGAGGCCCAGTTCGCCCATGATCGGCGTGCCAGGAAACATGATGTGGGCGGAGGATCCCACGTCGAACTTGAAGCCGGTGACGATCTCTTCGGTGCACACCGCGCCGCCGACGATCTCGCGCCGCTCCAGGACGAGCACCTTGAGGCCGGCCTTGGCGAGGTAGCAGGCGCAGATGAGGCCGTTGTGGCCGGCGCCGACGAGGATGGCGTCGTAGGTCATGGTGGAGAGGGCAGGCTGAGCAGGGATCGTGCGAATGGCGACGCAAGGTCTTTATGGAGCGCGGGAGCTTGCTCCCGCTCTTCGCACGTCATCGCTTCCGGCGGCGCGGCCGGTGGAGTTCCGCGGTCTCGGTTCGGGCGGTGCCGTGTTGACAGCGGGAGCAAGCTCCCGCACTCCAAAACGCGCGGCCGGCCTCGTTTGTGCCCTTGCTGGTGCGGGGGCGTCCGCGGAATTGATGCCGCCGCTTCGGCAAGCGCGGCGCGAATCC
>CALMOL010000342.1:0-1990 GCA_937871685.1 uncultured Verrucomicrobiota bacterium | reverse complement strand
GAGCTGGTGGGCGCGGAATTGCGCTGGGATGACTGCCGCGGACGCATCGTGGAGACGGAAGCCTACACGGCGGAGGGCGATGAGGCGTGCCACACCTTCATGCGACGCGGGGCGCGGAAGTTCGTCGCTGATCATCCGGCCGGCACCGCCTACGTGTATCTGAATTACGGCGTTCACTGGCTTCTGAACGTCCTCATCAAAGGCGGCGGCGGCATGCGCGACGGCTTCGTGCTCGTTCGCGCCGTCGAGCCGACGGCCGGGATCGAACTCATGCGCCCACGGCGCGGCCCCGCCGGGCTGACGATGGACGTGCGCAATCTTTGCTCGGGGCCGGGCAAGCTCACGCAGGCCTTCGGCATCTTGGGATCGGACCACGGCGCGGACCTGTGCGCGTCGGTCCAGCGCGGCTTTCATCGCGGCGAAATGGGAGAACTCGTGGCGGATCGGCGCATCGGCATCACGAAGGCGGCAGACTTCCCGTGGCGCTTCCTGTGGAAGGGATCGCGCCACGTCAGCGTGCCGGCGTCGCGTTGGGCAACGGCAGCGGCTCCCATTGCCCCGGTGCCAAGCCCTCGGCGGTGAAGTCGCCGAAGCCCGCGCGGTGGAGGCGCGTGACCAGCCAGCCCCGGGCGGCAAACATGCGCTTCACCTGGTGGTAGCGGCCTTCCTCCAATTCAAGGCGGGCGGCGCGCGGACCGATGATTTCCAGCCGCGCGGGCAGGCAGGGCTTTGCCTCCCCATCGAGAAACAGGGTGCCGGACGCGAAGACGGCGATGAGGTCTGGGCCGAGGTCACGGTCCACCTCGACCTCGTAGAGCTTGGCCACGCCCGCGCGCGGCGAGGTCCAGCGCTGGACCAGCGCACCCATGTCGGTGAGCAGCAGCACGCCGGTGGTGTCCTTGTCGAGCCGGCCGACGGTGACCACGGGTGGATTTCGGCGCCGCCAGCGGGGCGGCAGCAGGTCATAAACGCTCGGTCCCTCGGCGGGGTCGTGGGAGCAAACGAGGCCGGCTGGCTTGTGCAGGCGCACGAGCAGGCCGTGCGGGGCGTCGAGCGGCTCGCCGTCGAGCCGGATGTCCTCGGCGACAAGGCGCTTCGCCGGGTCGAGCAAGCGGCGGCCGGCGCCGTCCGTGGCCACGACGCGCCGCAGGAAGACCGGGGCCTCGCGTCGCGAGCACCAGCCTCCTTGGGACAGCCAGCGGTCGAGGCGGTGAATCATGGATGGGGGCCAAATGATACGCACGCGAGGCGGCTTTGGGCTTGCCGCCGGACGAGCCAGAGACGCAGGCTGGAATTTCCTCCCCCGCGTTCGTTCCGTCACCCGCGATTCCCTGCCACCATGTCCTCCACTGATTTCTCCCGCTATTCCGCCGAGGAACGCGCCGCCTACCTCGGCGCGCTCGCCGCCTTTGCCACCGCCGACCGCGTCGCCAAGCCGCAGGAAGTGCAGTTCTTTCGCGGCCTGGCCGAGGCCACCGGCCTGCCCTCCGAGGAGGTGGACCGCGTGGTGCAGCACGCCCTTTCGCCAGACTCCGGCGCGCTGGAGGAATCGCTCGACACGCTGCGCGGCTCCGAGCTGCGCTTCAATCTCGTCAATGACGCCATCCAATTCGCGCAGTCCGACGGCGAGTATTCCGACGAGGAACAGCAACTCCTCGCGCAGGTGGCGCAGAAACTCGGCGTGAACGCGCCGCAATTTGACGCGCTCCACGACGTAAACACCGGCGCGGTGGCCGGCGGCCCGGCGGGCGCGGCCTCGCTTTTTGACCGCGTGGGCATCCCCAAGGGCGCTCTCACGGGCATTCTCTCGGTGCTCGGGCCGATGGTGCTCCAGCGGATGTTCGGGGGCGGGCGGACGGCGGCCCCGGGCGCGGCGATGGGCGCCGGCGAGGGTGGTGGCCTGATGGGCGTGCTGGGCCAGGTGCTCGGCGGCATGGGCGGCTCCGGTGGCGGCCAGCCGATTCCGCAGGGCGCGCCGGCCGGCGGGGGC
>CALMOL010000341.1 GCA_937871685.1 uncultured Verrucomicrobiota bacterium | reverse complement strand
GGCTGGGGCGCGGTGGGCGTCTGGTGGGGGCTCGCGCTCGGCCTCGGCGCGGCGGCCCTGCTCCTCGGCTGGCGCTTCGCCCGGCTCACCCGCCGCGCGGCCCGCGCCATCGCCTGATGGAGCGCGTCCGCGGCACGGTGGTGAATTCGCTTTCGCCCAGGGATCGGCCGCGGTTCAGTCCGGCATCTCTCTGGCGCGTTCCTCCCGGCCGTTCCATCATCCGAAACCGATTCCGCTTGCCTGCATGACTACCGTTCCCATTTCCGCGCTCGACAACGACATCAAGCCCACGGACGCCGGCACGCCTCCGCCGGCCATCGGGGGCGACGATCCGCGCTGCATTCCCATCAAGCTCGATGCGCCCATTCCGGAGGGCGATGACATCCCGTATCCGGATTACACCGCCGAGGAGCACGAGACGTGGAAGATCCTCCACGAGCGCCAGGTCGAGAACCTAAAGGGCAAGGCTTGCGACGAGTTCTTCGACGGCCTCGACCTCCTGCGATTCTCCACCGACCGCATCCCCGCGCTGCGGGACGTGAGCCGCGTGCTCGACCGCACCACGCAGTGGAAGCTGTCGCGCGCCCCCGGCCTGCTGGACGAGCGGGATTTCTTTGAGCGCCTCGGGCGCCGCGTGTTCCCGAGCACGGACTACATCCGGGGTCGGTCAGAGCTGGATTACACCCCCGCGCCCGACCTCTTCCACGACATCTTCGGCCACACGCCGATGATCGCGCTGCCGTCCTTCGCGAACTTCTACCAGCGCATCGGCCAGGCCGCGGCCCGCGCCGAGGGCGAGGTGCGCCTGGGCCTCGTGCGCATCTACTGGTTCACGGTAGAATTCGGACTCGTGCGTACGCCGGCCGGGGTGCGCATCTTCGGCAACGGCATCACGTCGTCCTACGGTGAATCGAATCACTCCGTGAGCGACGCCGTCGAGAAGCGCCCCTGCATCATGGATGAGGTCGCGAAGCAGGAATACGACATCTGGCACATGCAGCCGGTGCTCTTCGTGATCGATTCCTTCGAGGATCTGGAGCAGCGCTTCGACGATTGGGCGAAGCGAAACGATCTCGTCTGAGCGGACTCGACCCAGGCCTCAGCGCATCGGTCCCGGTTCGCCCACCGCGTTTCGCGGCGGCGCGAGCAGGGCGGTGAGCAGCAGACCGAGCGCTGCCGCGTGCAGCGCCGACGTCACCAAGCCCAGCGCGGTGAAGATCCAGGCGCTGCGGCTCACGCCCTCGGACCGCATCCAGCTGATGGCGAGCACTTGCGCGACCGGCGACGCCAAGCTCAGGAACCCGGTCAGCCCGAAGCCGAGCATCGCCCACGGCGCGCCCGGGGGCCGTCGCATCCGCAGCGCGATCATGCCCGCCACCGAGACGAGCAGCACGGGGATCTGCGGCGAGAACTGGGCGAAGTATTGAAAGAGGGGGCTATCGACGCTCATGACGCCCGCGCCGTAACACGCGATCTGGCCCGCGCGAGAAACCGGCCTGTCATCAGGCGCGCATCACACGTCGCCGAGCAGGGGTCGCACGATGACCTCCTCCACCATTGTCCGCCGCGACATCCGCCAGATGTCCACGAAAGTGCGCGCCACGTCCGCCGCCGGCATCATCCGCTCCTCCGGCACGCCCGACCCCTCCCACGACGGCGAGACCGTGGCGCCCGGCATCACGGCCGCCACCCGCACGCCCCGGCCGCGCAGTTCCTCGCGAAAGGCGCGCGCCAAGCCCAGCACGCCGTGCTTGGCGGCCACGTAGGCCCCGCCCCGCGGGAAAGCCCGCACGGACGCCACCGAGGCCATGAAAAACAAGTCGCCCCGGCCGCGCTCGGCCATCGCCGGGGCAAAGGCACGGGCGGTGAGGAAGGCGGAGCGCAGGTTCGCGCCGAGCACGGCGTCGAATGCCCTCGCGTCCATCTCGAGCAGGCCGGCCGGCAAGAAATGTCCTGCATTCGCGATCACTACGTCCGGCTCGCCTATCCGGGAGCGCACGGACTTCGCCATTATGGCGACGGCCCTCTCTTCGGTGCAATCGCAGACAAACCTTTCTGCATCCGTCGCGCCCAGGGCTCGACACAGGCGAACCACCTCGAGTAACTTCGATTCCTGCCGCGCCACGAGGGCGAGTCGGGCTTCTGCCTCGCGCGCAAAGGCCAGCGCGATCTCCGCGCCGATCCCCTGCGACGCCCCGGTGACCAGCACGCGCGGCACCGGTTCGCGGGGCTTCGCGGGTGACTCAAGCTTTGCTTTTCTCATCAGCCTCCATGATCGCCGTGCCTCCGTGGCCACCCATGTCTGTCTCCGGCCCCTCGTATTCGGCGAAATTTCGGGGCGTCTCGTAGAGGCGCACCCGGTGGAGCTTCACCGGCGCGATGCGCGGCTCGATCTCGTTCCAGAACGCGATCACCAGGTTCTCCGTGCTCGGGATGATTCCGCGCAGGAAATCCACCTCCTCGTTGAGGTTCCGGTGGTCGCACTTGTCGGCGACCGCCTCGTGCAGGAGCCGCTTGAGCTCGCTGAGGTCGATGACCATGCCGGTGATCGGATCAGGGATGCCGCGCACGGTGACCTCCAGCTCGTAGTTGTGACCGTGCCAGCGCGGATTGTTGCACAGCCCGAAGGTTTCCTGGTTCCAGGCGTCGTCGAAGGCCGGGTTGTGCAGGCGATGCGCCGCGTTGAAGTGGACGCGCCGCGTCACGAGCACGGGGCCGGGCGATGGCATGGCGGATTGTCGCGGGC
>CALMOL010000340.1 GCA_937871685.1 uncultured Verrucomicrobiota bacterium | reverse complement strand
CTTCAGGAAGCCAAGGGCTTCCGCGGCCGTCGTTCCAAGCTCTACCGCTACGCCAAGGACGCCGTTTACAAGGCGCGCCAGTGGGCCTACCGCGACCGCAAGAACCGCAAGCGGAACTTCCGCATGCTCTGGATCACGCGCATCAACAACGCGTGCCGTCTCCAGGGCCTGACCTATTCTCGCTTCATGGAAGGCCTGCGCACCACCGGCATCGAACTCAACCGCAAGATGATGGCCGAGCTGGCCGTGGCGGACGAGGGCGCGTTCAAAGCGATCTTCGACGCCGCCGCGGCAGCACTCAAGGACAAGCCTGCGGCCACGCTGAAGGCGGCCTGATTTTCCCCGGCTTCCGCCGGACCAAGGCGCGCGCGGCATCCCCGCGACGCGCCTTTTTTCTTTTCCACCGCTGATTCCTGCCGTCATGCTCGCCGAACTCGATTTGCTCCAATCCGAGGCCCTCGCCGCCGTGACCGCTGCGGCAGACGCCCCCGCCCTGGAAGCGGCGCGCGTGAAATACCTTGGTCGCCAGGGGGCGCTCGCCTCCTTCGGCGAGAAGATGCGCGCGGTGCCCAAGGAGGAGCGGCCTGCCGCCGGCAAGCGCCTGAACGAGGCCCGGAGCGCCATCACCGCCGCCTTCGATGCCGCCGCGCCCGCGCTCGCCGGCCGCGCCGAGGCGGATGCCCTCGCCGCGGTGGACGTGACCCTGCCTGGCACGCCCATGCTGCCCGTCGGCGCGCTCCATCCGCTCACCCAGTTGCAGGACCGGGCAGTGCAGATCTTCCGCCGCCTCGGCTTCGCGCTCGCCGACGGGCCGGACGTGGAGGACGAGTGGCACTGCTTCGACGCGCTCAACACGCCGCCTGACCACCCCGCGCGCAACGAGCAGGACACCTTCTACCTGCCCGACGGTCGCCTGCTGCGCACCCACACGTCCACCGTGCAAATCCGCGTGATGGAGACGCAGCCGCCCCCGGTGCGCGTGATCGCCCCGGGCGCCGCCTACCGGCGCGACGAGGTGGACGCCACGCACTTGGCGCAGTTCAACCAGATGGAGGGCCTCGTGGTGGACCAGGGCGTCACGCTTGGCGACATGAAGGGCACGCTGGAGTTCTTCTTTTCCGAGCTGTTCGGCCCTGGCACGGCGGTGCGTTTCCGGCCGCACTTTTTCCCCTTCACCGAGCCGAGCTTCGAGGTGGACGTAAAGACGCCCGCCCTGCGCGGCGGCGAGCGTTGGCTGGAAATCTGCGGCTGCGGCATGGTGGACCCCGCCGTGTATGCCGCCGTCAACGCTCGCCGCGGTGACGGCGCCTACGACGCGGAGGTGGTGTCCGGCTACGCCTTCGGCTTCGGGCTGGAACGCTTGGCAATGACCCTGCTCGGGCTGCCCGACATTCGCCTGCTGGTGGAGAACGACGTGCGATTCCTGGAGCAGTTCCGCTGACGGATGTCCCGGCCGCTTCTTGGAAAATACGTAAAATTCCTATTGGCGGGACGGAATTTTGGCCTCTAGCGTCGTGTCATGAAGTTGTCTTCCCCCCTTCCCAGACTGGCGGCGCTAGCCGCGGCCGCATGCCTCGCTCCGCTGGCGCAAGCGCAGTCCACGGTTTACGACAGCTATGGTCCTCTCGGGGGCAGCATTTCCTACGGCGCTTTTGGCCTCGACCAAGTTGGCGGCTATGCCGTCTTTGGTGGCACGGATCGCCAGCTCACCGATGTGACCGTGCGGATGGCTAGCCAGACTACCGTCGCTGCTGGCGCGCCCTACAACCTGAGCATGACGCTCTCGATCTACAACGTGGGCCCGGCTGGCGCGGTCGGTGCCTTCCTGGGCAGCATGACGCAGACCTTCGCCATCCCCTCCAGCCCGCAGCCGAACCAAAGCTCGATCTTCGACGTGACCTTTACCTTCCCCAGCATGCTGATGCTGCCGGGATCGGTCATCTGGGCGCTGGGCTTCAATCCCGGACCGAATGGGGCTCCGCAAAATTCCCTCAACATCGGCGTCACCGAAAGCCAACCCGCGGTGGGCGCGGCTGGCAATCGCGACCTTTATTACAGCGCGGTTGACAGCTCTGACCCGCAGTCCACGACCATCCAGCATTCCACCGTTCTGGGCACCGGCGGCACTCCGGCCATCGCCATCGCCCGCTTCAATGCGATCCCCGAGCCGAGCGTGGCCGTGCTGGCGGGCGCGGGACTGCTCGCGCTCGCGTTCCGCGTGCGGCGGCGCGGCTGAAGTGCAGAGCCTGAAGATCAGACGGACGCCACCGCTTCGGCCACGGCGCGGCCAGCGTCGGCCGTCGAGGCTTGGCCGCCGAGGTCGCGCGTGAGCGGGCCGCTTTGCAGGACATGCTCGATGGCGCGCATCACGGTGGCCGCGGCCTCGGGATGGCCGAGGTGGTCGAGCATCATCGCGCCGCTCCAGATTTGGCCGATGGGATTGGCGATGCCCTTGCCGGCGATGTCCGGTGCAGAGCCGTGCACCGGCTCGAACATTGAGGGAAAGTCGCGCTCGGGGTTGAGGTTGGCCGAGGGCGCGATGCCGATGGTGCCCGTGCAGGCGGGGCCAAGGTCGGAGAGGATGTCCCCGAAGAGGTTCGAGCCGACCACCACGTCGAAGCGTTCTGGCCGCTGCACGAAGTGAGCCGTGAGGATGTCGATGTGATAGAGCGCCGTCGTTACGTCGGGAAACTCCTTGGCGATGGCGTGGAAGCGCTCGTCCCAGAACGGCATCGTCACGGTGATGCCGTTGGACTTCGTGGCCGCGGTGAGGTGCCGGCGCGGGCGCTGGGCGGCGATCCGAAACGCGTGGCGCAGGATGCGATCCACGCCGCGCCGCGTGAACACGCTCTGCTGCATGGCGATCTCGTCTTCCGTGCCCTCGTAGATGCGGCCGCCAATCGACGAGTATTCGCCTTCGCAGTTCTCGCGCACGATCACCATGTCGATGTCGCCCGGCTTTTTGTCCGCGAGCGGCGAGCGACAGCCCGGCATGAGGCGCACGGGGCGGACGTTGGCGTATTGGAGGAAGCTGCGCCGGATGGGAATCAGCAAGCCCCACAGCGAGACGTGGTCGGCCACCGTGGGCCAGCCCACCGCGCCGAGGAAAATGGCGTCGTGACTGCGGATCTTGTCCAATCCGTCCGCCGGCATCATTGCGCCCGTTGCGGCGTAGTGCTCACAACTCCACGGCAGTTCATCCCACTGGAAAGCGAAGCCGTGCCGCTTCGCCGCTGCGTCCAGCACGCGCACTCCCTCCGGGGCGACTTCCTTGCCGATGCCATCGCCGGGGATGAGCGCAATGCGGTGCGTGGTCATGCGGCACTCTTGGCCGCTGGCGCCGCGATGCAACGGCGCGCTGCAATGCGTTGACCGGCCTCGCCACCGCGCGACATTCGCGGCCCGCAAATTTTCCCTTCAATGAACGTCCTGCTCTCCTGGCTTCGCGATTACGTGGATTGTCCCGCCTCGGCGGAAAAGCTGGCGGAGCTGCTCACCTTCGCGGGCGTGGAGGTCGAGGGCATCCATTCGCGCGGGGCAGACGTGCCAAACGTCGTCGTCGCGCAGATCCTCGAATCCAAGCAGCACCCGAATGCGGACCGACTTTCCGTGTGCCGCGTGGACGCGGGCGACGGCGCGCCTCCGCGCCAGATCGTATGCGGCGCGAAGAACTATCGCGTGGGCGACAAGGTGCCGCTCGCATTGCCCGGCGCGGTGCTGCCCGGCGGCCTCAAGATCAAGGAGGGCAAGCTCCGCGGCGAGGCCTCCCAAGGCATGATGTGCTCCGGCCGCGAACTCGGTCTCTCGGAGGATTCCGACGGCCTGCTCATCCTCCCGGCCGACACCCCGCTCGGTGCGCCGCTCTCGGCGGTGTTCCCGGCCGATACGGTGCTCGAGGTGGAGATCACGCCAAACCGGCCTGATCTCCTCTCGCACGTCGGACTCGCGCGCGAGGTGGCGGCGATCACGGGAGCAGCATTGCGTCCGCCCGAAATCTCTCTGGCACCCGTCGCCAGCGATCCCGGCCTCACCATCGCGGTGGATGACGACGCGCGTCAGGCATGCCCATTCTACACCGGCACTCGCGTGGACGGCATCCACGTCGGCCCGAGCCCGGCTTGGCTGCGCTCTCGGCTGGAGGCGGTGGGCCTGCGCGCGATCAACAACGTGGTGGACGTCACCAACTATGTGATGCTCGAGCTGGGGCAGCCGCTCCACGCCTTCGACTTCGCCAAGCTCGGCGGAAGCGGCGTCCGCGTGCGTCTCGCGCGAGATGGGGAGACGCTCCGCGCGCTCGACGGCCGCGACTATCGGCTCCAGCCGCACCATTGCGTGATCGGCGACGCCGACGGCCGCGGCGAGGCCCTGGCCGGCGTGATGGGCGGAGAGGAATCCGGCGTCACCGCGGCGACGACCTCGCTGGTGCTGGAGGCGGCGTATTTTCAGCCCTCCCGGACGCGCCGCACGGTGCGAGAACTGGGGCTTTCCTCCGACGCGAGCTACCGCTTCGAGCGCGGCGTGGATCCCGGCGGCGTGGAGCGGGCCGCGCGCCGCGCGCTGGCGCTGATTCTTGAGGTCGCGGGCGGCACGGCGCGCCCAATGGTCACGGAAGGCGACGCGGCCTCGCTCGCCGCGCCGCGCGAGGTGCCGCTGCGCCTGGAAAAGCTGAACGACTTGCTCGGCATCACGGTATCGGAGGAACGCGTGGACGGAATCCTTTCCGCGCTGGGCTTGGCGAAGGCCGAGCACGGCGGCTGGGAAGCGCCGAGCTTCCGCGGCGATCTCCAGCGCGAGGCCGACCTCATCGAGGAAGTCGCCCGCGTGATCGGGCTGGACGCGATTCCCGGCCGCGCGCAGGGCCGGAGCGCCCCCTCGGGCGCGGTGGACCGCGCTTATGACGCCCGCCTCGCGCTGCGTCGCCAGCTTGCCGGCCTCGGTTTCTTCGAGGCGCGCACGCTCTCGCTGGTGCCCTCGCGGGACGCCGCCGGCGCGCCGGACGTGATCGGCTTGCGCAACCCTCTTTCCGAAGACCAGACCACGCTGCGCCCCAGCTTGGTGCCCGGCCTGCTCCACTGCGCCGCGCGCAACGCCCGTGCCGGCCGCGCCGTTGGTGCCGCGGCCCGTCACCGTGACGGTCTCG
>CALMOL010000339.1:4767-10656 GCA_937871685.1 uncultured Verrucomicrobiota bacterium | reverse complement strand
CCCTCGCTCAAGGAAACTCGGGAAGCCTCCCGCAGCCGCCCTCCGTCTGGGAGGTTCTTTCCGTCCCGCTCATCGAGTGCCACGAGCTTCCCCCCGCCCTGCCACCGCCAAGCGATCAACCGCGTCCGCTCCGGCGCAAGCCGCGCCACTTTCTCGACGAGCGCCCGCACCACCATCTGAATGCCCGAACGCGCCGGATTCCGGGCGGTGTCAGTGACGACCAAGTAAACAGGCAAAGAAATTGCCACTTCAAAAAGAGCGCTTGCCAAGCCTTGGGAGGCGGCGGAAACACCGCGCGGTATTCACATTGTCATTACAAAGCTCCATGAATCTCCGATCTCGCTTTGGACGGATGAGAGGTTTCAGTCTGGTTGAATTGCTTCTGGTGTGCGTGGTGATCGTAGGCCTTTTGGCGGCAATTCGACCCGCGATACGTGGGCTCACGCAAACTTCGGGGCGAAAAGGGGCAGTCAGCATGCTGCTTAGCGGCGTCGAGCAAACGCGCGCAACGGCGATTGAGCAAGGCATCAGCGCGTATTTGGTCATCGCCAAGATGCCCGATGGTCCAGAGGCCGCCCTGGACCGCGAGCGATATCATTTTAAGGCCTTTGCCATCTGTGTGGACCCGCCAAGTGGGAATTTGGCTGATCCTCTTAAACAACTGACCGCGTGGAAGCCGCTACCGGTAGGATTTGCGGCGCAGCCGCTAGCCTCGCCTTCCGCTTGGCCAACAAAAAAGCTGAAGTTTGTGCTGAATGGTTCTTCCGGGCCAAGTGACATGGAGGTTTTCTGCCCTACGCTCAAATTCGGTCCGACGGGCGAGATCGAGGAACCGGAAAGTGGAGATCTCCTGCTCAAGATTTTCGCCGGATTTGTGGATGCGCAAGGGGCGCCCCACCGAACCGGAGCAGCGACGGCAATCGACCAGATTCGGATTTACCGCTTCACGGGGCGTCCTCGTTATGAAACCAACTGATCTGCCGGAGCGCCGTTCGCGACGAGCTTTCACGCTGCCGGAAGTCACGCTGGCGCTAGGCATTGCGGCCGTGGCCCTGGTGGCCTTGTTTGGCGTGATGCCCAACGCCTTGAATGGCAACGCCAGTGCCCAGCACGAGACGCGCGCGATCCAAATCGCCCGGCGCTTGTTCAGCCAGTTCGGGACGCAGCCAATGGACCAAGTGAAGTTTAACCAATACAAGCCGGATGGAACAGATTTACCGCAGCAGCGTCTTTTCGCGGGGGTGACCTCGGTAGTTTTAAAGGCGAACATTAGAGGGGAACTCTTCGATGGCGTGGGCGACGGCGCCTTATTTCTCGACCGCCCCACGGCGCCGACCGCGACGCCCGATGTGTTTGCCGTTTACCAAGTTACCCTGCGCTTCGACACGGATCCGGCCGTGCCGGAGATCGCTAATCCTGCCCAAGGCCGGCGCATGACTGTGCGCGTTGCTTGGCAGCCCTACGTCACCAACTACCGCGAGTATGTTCGAATCCTGCGCAAGAATCTGTGAGGAGCGCGGATTGCGCCGACCTCAGACCCCGCGAACCGGGCGGGTGCGCCGCCGGGCGGGATTCACCCTCGTGGAAGTCCTAGTGGCCGCCACGGTGTCGATAGTCTTGGTGGTTTCGCTGACCGCAGTCCTCAGTTCCTTCCTGAGCACGGCTCGGCGCTCGGACAATCGGGCCGACGCCTTCCGGGAGGGACGGGCGGCGATTCAGTTTTTTCAGCGTGACATTCAATCGCTCGTGCGCGCGGAAAACAAGGCGTCTTTTCTCGCGTTGTCCGACCTCGCGCTCACCCAACGCGGGGGACCTTCAAGCAGCGAGCCGCGCGGGGGGGATGAAGTCCATGTGCTCGCCGCCCGGCTTACGCCCGCAGCCGCGGCGAAGGATGACACTAAAGACGAGGTGATGGCGGTAAGCTTCTTCACGAAGTGGAACGCGGACGATTGCGCCTTCGAACTACGGCGACGGGTGGTCAAACCTCGCGAAACGCTCAAGCGTCTCCGCGACAGCTACGCTGCCTCCACAGATCCAAAGCTGGCGAAGCCCGCCGCCGTTTTCGCCGCGGGCGGCAGCGGCAACGCCGACGTGGCCGATGAATTGCTGGCGACCTTCGTCTGGGATCTGCGCGTCCATGCCTACAACGCGAGCGGGGTAGAAATCAAATTCCCCGATCCGAGCAGCCCGCCTTATCCGCTGGTCTGGCACGCGACGGAATTCCTGACGCCAAATCCTCCGCCGATCCCGGCATTTGTGGAGGTGTCCTTCAAGGCGCTAAGCCCGGCCGCCGGCCGGGCGGTGGCAGCGACCCTGCGCAGCCGCACCCCTGCGGCGGCAGGCGACTTCTGGTTCACGCCATCAAAGGCGAACGCAACCGAGGCGGACAAACGGCTTTTCCAATCGTTGGTGACCCCGGGCCTCCAAGTTTTCCATGTGCGCATCCCTGTCTCGACGCCCTGATCACATCCGCCCGCGCGGTTTCGCGCTGGTGGTAGTGCTTGCCTTGATGGCGCTGCTGCTTATTACGGTGGTGGCCATGTTAGCGACGGCTGGCTTGGACCGCAGCGCAACGCGTGCGCACAGCAACGTGCTCCAGGCGCAGCTCGCCGCGGAATCCGGCCTCGAAGCTGCGAAGCAAGCACTACTGTTTCCGGTGGCCGCGGCGGCTAACGAACCCAGCCCCTTCGCCGGCAACGATTTCTTCATCCTGAGCGTGCCGGACGGGGCAGCGACTTACGCCTTCATGGGCGTGCCAGAAACGCCCGATAGTGTAGCGGGCACGGTCGGGGACCCGACTGACCGGAACATTACCTACTACCCGCTATTCAGCTTGAACAAACCGAGCTCGCAACGGAAGCAGGAAAAAAAGTATCCGGCTCTCCCGAAGATTTCCGACTTCGGAACCCGACCGGCCACGAGTCGCGTGTATCCGTGGATGGCGGCACCTACAGTGCAATGGATCACCGTGAATGGCGGCAGCGCGCCGACCGACAAGCCCGTGATGCGCTATTGCTTTTGGATGGAAGATCTCGCCGGCACTGTGGACCCGACCATCGCCGGCACGCTGGCCAACCAGCGCACAACGGGCAAACGACCGGAAGAAATCGGTCTGTTCGCCATCTTCAATCCAAGCAGCCTCACGCCCCCCCCAACCGGTCCCTCGGCCACTTTAGCCAGCGACTCGATCCGGCCGATGCTGCTGACGCAAGCAGTCGTCCGGGAGGCTGGCGGGGCAACCGATTCGCAAACCGTGGCACTGCACCCGAACACGCGCGGTGAGGATGAGCCGCAGTTGATCCCGCGTGGCTTCGGATTCCGAGACGCCGGCAAGCCCAAGGTTTCCCTCAACAAGCTGCTGAGCGACGGCGGAGGCACCGATGCGAACGTCAACACCATCGCCGGCATCATCAGGACGAACCTTCCTAACTTCATCGCGCGAGCCGGCGGCTTCCCATCCGACCAGGATTATCTCAAGACGCTGGCCGCCTCGATGATCGATTATGCGGACACGGATTCGACGCCCACCGTGGGCACCGGCTACCGCGGGATCGATAGCCAAGTTTTGCTAAAGCAAGCGTTTCATCGGTATGAATACAAAGGCAAATCCTTCAGCGGGGGCATTTACTACATCAAGATCGAAAAGTTCACTTACATCGAGGTGTGGAACCTCACGAGCAAGGATGCGACTTTCGGGGGAGTGAACATCGAGCTGAAAAGCGTCGGGAACGGAGGTGCCGTATTAGACAAGGTTGCAGATTCATCCGGCTCTTCCGGCAGCGCTACGCCTTTCGACACATCACCTGCTAACTATGCCGGTGACGGTCCTTTACCTTCCCCTGTTCCAGCCCAAAGCTTTAGGATCATAAAGTTTTCCCACGGAGCGAAAGATTTTCCGTGGGGACCAACGCCGCCGCCAAACAACGGGAACATCAACATTTTTTCGAGCGCCGTAGCGGTCAATTTATATGTTGATGGAAAACTGATTGATCGGCAAAGCAAGGGGATGGATCGCACCACAAACCGGGCGTTGAATTTGCAGTCTGGCTCGGTCGTCATGCTTGGCAGCACCGCCCCCTATTTGAACGTCAGCACCGGCAGCATGAGCGATCCGCGATCGTCCTGGTTCAGCGGGCGGCAATGGAAAAGTGCCAGCTATACAAATTCAAGTTGGGGCGGACTTGCCAAATTCAAGTCCAGCTCCACGCTGGCAACGCCAGACCTTCTATGTGAACCGGCGAAGTGGATGGATGGAGGTCACAATTCAGCTTTCGGAGCGGCTCCAACAAGCGAAACTGAACTTCCTGCGGTCGCTGCCGGACGGGTCACAGAAGTGCCTGACTTCAAGAAGCGTTACATCCAGTTGATCTCCAATTCGGGCTCCTACGACAGCGCAGCCGAAATAGGAGCTATCTTTGATCCAGCTCTATGGATTTACGACGCCTCTCCTGGTCGAGAAGATCTGCCCGTAGATGCCACGGCTGCATCGCAAGCAGGCGACGGCACCGGTGCTAGCAATGGAGCTGGCGGTGGATTTACACTGCGGATCGGCCGAAGAGAATTCGCCAAGTTCGATCAGCCCGGACAGCGGGCTTGGCAGCTCCTTGATCTCATCTCGGCAAATGAGAAGCGGCGGACAGTCGGCTTGATCAACCTCAACACAGCCTCGCGCGACGCCCTTCGGGCCTTGGCCGCGGGCATCAAGTGCGAGGACGAAGCGGCGACGCCCGCCAATCTGAATCCGTTCTACACTGGGTTCGCCGAGGGAACATCTGGCGCCTCCGTGGCTCAGCAATTCGCCGACGACGTGATCGCCCGACGGCCGTTTCTTTCGGCGGCGCAGCTTTCTAGCATCCCCTACTTCAGTTCCGACGCGAGCACGGTGAGAAAAACCTGGGGATCCGGCTCCGCTTCTTCGAATCCGAGCGAGTTGAACGATACCGGTTACGAAGGTCAATTCCGCCGGCTTTACGATTTGACCACGGTGCGCAGCCGGAACTTCCGCGTGTTCATCACCGGCCAGACGCTCGACGCCCAGGGAAATCCTTCCTCCACGACCTACCGCGTTTATCAAATTTACGTGCGGCCGACACGAGATGCCGCCGATCCGGCGAAGATCACCGCTCTGAGCGTAGAACTGATTTATGAATCATCGCTTTGATTTCATCCGCACGAAGCTCGGCGTATTCGCGCTGTTGCTGATCTGCCTGCGCCCGGAGACGATGGCGCAAGGTCCGGCGCTGGGCGGGTTCGTTTTCGCCCACGCGGTGGCTACGTCCAGCCCGGTGGAGATCTCTGCTGGTGGGGCCAAGCTCTTGCGGCAAGGCATGAAAACTCCGGGAGCCACCGGCGCCCTCGGGATGACGGAGGGCGATCATCAAATCCAGGTGACTGCCCAAGGCTGCGAACCGGCCACGGGCACGATCAAGGTGACGTCGGCCACGACTCCGCTGCTCGTAGCCTACGCCGAAAAGACGGGAGAAGGAGCCGCGGCCAAGACCGCGATCCGGCTGCTACAGCTTCCGTCGGCTCCGCAGAAGGAACGGTATCTCACGCGTCTCGTTTGGGCGGCGCCACGTAGCACGATCACCGTTCGCGTGAACGGACGGGACGTGACGTTGGAAGCGGGGAAGGCCGTCCCAGTTGAGGGATCTCGTCTCGCGGTCACCTTGCCGGGCAGTGCCAGTCCAATGGACTTCGAACTGGAAAAGGTGGGCTCGCATTTTCTGCTGATTCATGCCACCCCGACCGGGGGACTCAGCGCTTTTCTAGCCACGGACGAAACGGCCTCGTGGCGCTGAACTCGTCGCTTGCCGCCGCGGGGGCGGACGTTACCCTGCGCGCACCTTTCCTGCTCCCTTCCCGCCCGTTCGCCGTATGCCCCTCGCC
>CALMOL010000339.1:0-4757 GCA_937871685.1 uncultured Verrucomicrobiota bacterium | reverse complement strand
CTTCACGCTCGTCGAGTTGCTGGTGGTCATCACGATCATCGGCATCCTGGCCGGCATCGCGCTGCCGGTCTATAACGGCGTCACCGAGCGGGCCAACCAAACCAAGGCGCTCGCGCAGGCCAAGCAGATCGGCCTCGCCCTCAAGCTCTACTCGGGCGACCACGACGGAATCTTTCCCAACAAGGTGGTTGATACCGCGACAGGGCTGCCGGGCGATACGGACATCACCACGGCCAACCAAGCGTTCCGGCAGTTGTTCCCGAACTACGTCAACCAGGAGAAGATCTTCTACGTTGGGAAGTCGAAGTTCACGCCGAAGCAACCGGACGAGAACACCACCGATGGCCAAGTGCTCAAGGCGGGAGAGAACCATTTCGCCTACGTGACCAATCTCACGGACACGTCCAACGCGGCTTTCCCGCTGGTGGCCGACGGCTTCGCCACGGTGGGGGGCGACCCGGCCTGGACGGACGTAGAAGACGCGAAGGGCGGCGTGTGGAAAGGCAAGAAGGCGATCGTGCTGCGGGTGGACCAGAGCGCCGAAATTCTGACGCTGGGCGCCGTGGGGGCGATGAAGTTCAGGGCGACGCGACCGGGTGACGCGACCAAGAACCTGTTCGCGCCGGACCCAGCCGCCACCAACCCGTGGCTCAGCGCGGCGCAGAAGCCGCTCAACCCGGAGTGAGGTGGTCGGGGAGGGTTGAGGGTTGAGAGAATTGAGCGATTGAGGGCGCGGCAGTTTTCATAGGATGCGAGGGCGTCTCAACCGGAAGAAAGTTGGCGGGAAGGAAAAACGTGGAACCGTGCGGCATGTCCGTTTTGCTGCGTGCCGCTGACCAGCCAACCCGGCGGCCTGCGCCGAGGGCGGTGGCGGAGCCAGCCATCCTGCCGTTGGAAAACGGTGACCGGCTTCGCTCGGAGGAATTCCTTCGGCGCTGGGAGGCGATGCCCGACCTCAAAAAGGCGGAATTGGTCCAGAACCTCGTCCTTATGCCTTCACCCGTCAGTGCCGTTCACCATGCCGGGCCAGACAGCACGGTGCAGATGTGGCTGGCCGCCTACGCGGCGAGAGCCAGCGGTTGCGAGACTTTCACGAACACCACGCTGCTCCTCGATTCCGATAATACCTACCAACCGGACGTGGTCCTTTGCACAACCCCACGGCGGGGTCGTCGCGTGTGGTTCAATCGCAAGGGCTACCTGTGCGGCGCGCCGGAACTGGTCTGCGAGATTGCCGCGAGCACGGTCTCGCTCGACCTGCACGAAAAGCTCGACGTCTATCGGCGGCAGGGGGTGGAGGAATACCTCGTGTGGCGCACGCGAGAGCGAGGCTTTGATTGGTTCGTGCGCGAGCACGAGGAATTCCGTCCGGTGCGGCCGGACGCGCAGGGGCGGATCGAGAGTCGGACGTTCCCAGGTTTGGTGCTGGATGTGCGAGCCTTGCTGGCGCGCCGGAGCGCTAAGGTGCTGGAAGTGCTTTTGGCCGCGACTGCGACCGGTGGGAAGAAAAAGGGGCTGCGGCGCTGAGCGGGCCTGCGACGAGGGTCGTCAGTCGGTGGACGACGCAATCCATCGCGCCATTGGTGGCAAGAGGGGCGGCCTGATCCCCGGCCTGAAATTCCAAGCTGCCCTTTTATCCACCAATGGCGCGAGGGACCGCGCCATCCACCTCGGAGCCCCCCTCGCGGCGGACGCTGGCGGCGGCGCGCCAAGCCTCCGCGGCCCGGGCGGCATCGGGGAAGAACTCGCGCAGGTCAGTGGCGAAGTCGTCCACTCGCGATGCCAGCCAATTCACCGCGGGCACGAGGACGAAGCGACCGCGCAGCCGGCGCTCCAGCCGGGCGAGCGTGGCCCGCAGGCCGTCCGGCGTGCCGTAGGAGCCGAGCCAGTCCTCTCCGATGAGGTGGTCGAGCAACTCGCCGGCCGGCGGCGGAAGCGGCCCGGGCCTCGCGGCGCGCCAGGCGGCGAATTGGGCATAAACCTCACGCGTGAATTCCCGGAGCGGGAGCGCATCCGGCACGAACTCCGGCCACCGCGCGGAGAGGACATGGTCGAGGAACACGTCGCCCAGCACCGGAGCGAGGCGGCGATGAAATTCCCAGAGCCGGCGTTGCGCGCGAATCACCGCCGGATGCTCGTCCGTGAAGACGTCGAGTGCTTGGTGCAGGGCGACGCCGCGTTGGACGCCCGGCCCCAGCGCGGCGATCGCCGCCGGCCCGAGCACGTCGGCCAGGATGCCGCCGAGCCGCATTTCCACGTCTGGCCCGGCGAGGAGAACGTGGGATAACCAATTCATGACGCGGGCAGAAGAGAGAAGGCTCCGACTGGTGGTGGAGGGAAGGACCGAGAGGATGGAAGATGGAGGATGGCAGAGGGCGGGTTGAGCGTCGGAGCCGTGTCTTGCGGGCGAAAGCGACTCGGCGGAATGGATGAAAGCCAATACCCGTCTAGGACGCTACCATCGCGGGAAACGCCCGCTGCCATCTTCCATCTTCCAGCCTCTCGGCTTCCGCTCTGGGTCAGACTTCGGCCAGATCCACCCTCCGCCGGTCCACGCGGGCGCCGCGGGCCAGGAAGAAGGCGCGCAGCTCGGGGGTCATGTGGGAGTTGTCGGGGAGAGGGTTGAGGTCGAAATGGGCGCGGGCGCCGGGGGCGAGGTGTTTGGAAAGATCGCGCAGGAACCAGTCCCACTCCTCCGAGCCCCAATGGGAGCCATCGGCGCGGCGGTTGAAGCAGGTCATGTGAGCGGTGACCACGTCGAAGGGGGCGCCGAGATCGGGCAGGGGCTGGAAAGGCTCGATGCGGTGGATCACGCGGGGGAGGCCGAGCAGCGCGAAGGTCTCGCGGTAGATGGGCTCCTCGTCGATGTCGAGGCCGAGGCCATCGTGCCCGAGCTGGCGGACGACGTGAAGGAACCAGCCCGCGCCGGAGCCGATATCGAGCACGCGACGATGCGGCGGGGCCGGGCGGAGGCGGAGGTCGCGCACGCGGCGGATGTTGGTGGGCATCCACTCGGCGAGGTCGAGGTATTTCGCCGCCTGGACCTTCTCGCCCTCAACGCCGTGCCGCTCGCGGATGCGCGCGAGGCCGGCGGGGTCCACCGTTTCGATAAAACGCCGCGGGGTGAGCGGGTAGGACAGGCGCCGCACGCCCGCCCAAGCGGAGCGCAGGCCGTCCGGGTGGACGAGCTTGCGGAGCTTTTGGGAAAAACGCACGGGGGAATGTGAATCGTGAATGGCGAATTGTGAATCGTAGGCTGTTACCGAGGTGATGCCCGCGGACCGTCCGAAGGAAGCGGCGTGAACGTTTCGCAGGCCGTTCCACGCCCTCACGATTCACCATTCACCATTCACCATTCACGATTCACCTCTCCTCAGGGCGACCTTCGCCACACGGTCTGCGCCAGGGCGAGGTGCGTGCCGAGCAGGGCGATGCCGAGCGCGAGGGGCCAGGCGTAGAGGTCGCGGTATTCGCGGAACTGGGTGACCTCGATCTTGGATTTCTCGAGCTGGTCGATGGTGTCGAAAATTTCCTTGAGCGAGCGCGTGTCCCGGGCGGCGAAGTAGCGGCCGCCGGAGATGGCGGCGATCTTCTTCATGGTGTCCTCGTCGAGGTCGGCCTCGATGGTGGTGTAAACCGTGCGGCCGAGGGCATCCGTCACGGGGTAGGGCGCGGGGCCTTGGGAGCCGGCGCCGATGGTATAGACCTTGAGGCCGAGCGCGGCGGCGGCCTCGGCGGCGGTGGCGGGGGCCACGCGGCCGGCGTTGTTCCCGCCGTCGGAGAGAAGCACGATGATGCGCGACTTGGCCTGCGAATCCTTGAGGCGCGAGGCGGCCGAGGCCAGCGCGGAGCCGATGGCGGTGCCGTCCTCGACGAGGCCGATGCGCAGGCGGTCGAGCTGCTGTAGGAGCCAGCCGTGGTCGAGCGTGAGCGGCGAAACGAGGTAGGGCCGGCCGGCAAAGGCCGAGAGGCCGATGCGGTCGGCCGGGCGCAGCTCGATGAACTGGCGGGTGATCTTTTTGACCGTGTTGATGCGGTTGGCCCGGCGGCCGTCCTCGCCGCGGTAGTCCTCGGCGAGCATGGAGCGCGACACGTCGAGCACGATCATGATGTCGATGCCGGAGGACTCCACGCGGGTGAAGGCGTTGGAAAGCTGCGGCCGCGCGAGCGCCACGACGGCCGCGGCCAGCGCGAGCAGCGGGAGGACGCGCGAAAACATCCCCGAGCGCGCCCGCGCGGGCCGGCCGGCCTCGCGCAGCACGTCGAGGCCGGGAAAGCGCACCGCCGGCGCGCCGCCCTGGCGCCCGAAGAGGACGGCCAGCGACGGCACGAAGAGGAGCAGCCACAGCAGCCAAGGCTGTGCGAAGGAGAAGGCGGCGGCGGAGGGGGGCACAGCGGAGGTGAATCGTGAATCGAAGATCGTGAATCGTGCCGAGCGAAGCGGAATGGCGAGGCTCCGCTAGGGCGAGCGTTAAGAGTTGGGACGGGACAAAAGGAGGCGAATAGAACGCCTCAAGAGGCACCGGGGGTGCTGGCTGGCTCCGGGGCTTTTGGTGTGGGCGCAGACGCGGGGCGCCCCAGGATCTCGGGCCGGATCACGGCGGGAGGAGGGGATGATGAGCCGGTGGAGGATGCGGGAGAAGGTGGCGTGGCGGGCTCGTTCACAAAGTGCTCGGCGTCATCGATGAGGCGCGTGGCCTCGGCGGCGATGTCGTCGCGCACGTCGGCGAACTTGAGGCGGTCGCACTGCGTGAGGA
>CALMOL010000338.1 GCA_937871685.1 uncultured Verrucomicrobiota bacterium | reverse complement strand
TCCTTTCCAGTGATGCCGGCCGCGAGGATCGCCGCCACCTCGGTGAGCCACGTGGCGAAGGTCTTGCCCTCGGCGGTGGGGTCATAGGTCGAGCCTAGATCGGTGCCGATCAGGTGCCGCAGCCGGGCGGGTGGGAAACGCCGGGAAAGCAGCTGGTGGATTTCGGCGACCAAGCCACGCCGCATCAATCGCGAAGTGCGGCCCGCGAAGGCGCGCGTCGCCTCGGCGGGCGTGGCAAATCCTTCCTCGCGCCAACCCTCGCCGAACCAGTCGGCCAGGAATCCCGCGAGGCGGGGAAAATGTTCCTCGGCGCTCACGGGTCAATGAGCCCGGGCACGGGCCGGAGTCGAGCAAGCGGGTGAGAGTCTCATCGGTGGTTCTTGATCACCCGATGTCGTGTCCCGCTGGGAATCAAAGAACTTTCTTGGAACGAGCGCATGGCGACGGCTGAGGCTGCCGCCCACCAAGCACCGCTCAACGTCATCAACGCCGCTCGACGAGAGCCGGTTGCGCGGACGCGGCCGCACGTTTGGCTTGGACGTCAGCCGTTGCCCTTGAGCCAGTTGAGCGATCTGGCCAGCTTTTGGCGGCCGTAAATCGAGATGCCGGCGTGGAGAAGCGACCTGCCAAGGCCAGCAGCGCGATGCACTTGGCACCATGTGCTTTACTCGCCGCAACTTCGTTGGCCTTCTTCGCTTCGCGGCGCTCGGGACTGTCGCGATCATGCTCCTTGGCTGCGCGGAGGCGCTCTTGAACGGCCGGGCCGCCTCCTCTGCGAATGTGCCAGTTTCGGCGCTCAGCAACTCTGGGATCGGCGATCCCGGCCGGAGCACGCCGGCCACCGGCAACCCGCGCGCGGACGCCGACTCGGCCAGCCGGTGAGCGCGAGCCGCCGGAGCGGACGGCAGTCATTGGCGCGAATGTCCGGGCCCGCGACTGGCCGGTCTCGACGAGGCGTCCGGGGATGCGGCCGAGGCGATTCACCTGAGCCATGTTTCTCTCCTTCGCCCCCTCGCCTCGGATTCTCGCTGCCTTCGCCCTGATGGGAGCCGCCCTTTGCCTTGGCGGTTGCGCGGATGCTCCGGTGAACGCGTCGCCCGCGGCGCCGGCGGCCCTCTCGCCGGTAGCCAGCGGGAGCGGCGACCGCGGCCAGGCCACGCCGGCGATCGCCAACCCGCCGGCGGACGCCGCGATGCGCCGCTAGAGCGGGCTGGCTCAGGGCCGGGTCCAGCGCATGACCCAATTCTCCTCCCCCGTCTTGCCGTCGTCGCGTGGGGCGGGACGTGGCGCGGGGACAAAGGATGGGGTGACCGCACCTTGAAATTGGACACGGCGGCGTCTCGGACGGCTAGACGACCATTGCGGACACGGCGGCAAGTTGCCGCGTGACCGTCGCGCGGGCTCCTGCCGCTTGGTTTCTCCCAGCGGGCCGCACGGCTCGGCCCCGGCGAGTGGAGCGATGCTTTTCCTTGCGCCCTTCCGCGGCATCTTCCCGCCCATGCTCTCCCCGCGGCATCTCCTCTCCCCCATCCTCTTCGTCGCGACGGCCGTGGCCCTGGCCACTGCGCCGCTCCCCGCGCAGGAAGCGCCCAAGCCACCGCCGCTCGCCGGCATTGATTCCGTGATCGAGGAGGCGCTCAAGTCCTTCGACGTGCCCGGCTGCTCCGTGGCCGTGGTGGTGGGCGACGCCACGCCGCTGCTCAAGGGCTACGGCTTCCGCGACGTGGCCAGGAAGCAGCCGATGACCGCCGACACGCTCTTGCCCATCGCCTCGATGACCAAGCAGTTCGTCGTCGCCGGCCTCGCCACGCTCGCGCGCCAGGGCAAGCTCGACTGGGACAAGACCGTGCGCGCCTACCTGCCGGACTTCCGCCTCGCCGACGAGCACGCCACCGCGCACGTCACCCCGCGCGACCTCGTCACGCACCGCACCGGCCTGCCGCGGCACGATTCCGTCTGGTATGGCTCCGAGCTTTCGCGCGAGGATCTTTACCGGCGACTCCAGCATTTCGCGCTCTCCTATGACCTGCGCGAGCGTTTCCAATACAACAACCTCATGTTCATGACCGCCGGCTACCTCGGCGGCAAGCTTTCCGGCGGCACCTGGGAAGACCTCACGCGCCGGGAGTTGTTCGGTCCGCTCGGGATGAAGCGCTCGGGCTTCTCCATCGCTGATCTGCTCAAGGATGCCGACCACTCCGAGGCCTACGAGCTGAACACCCAGCGCCAAGTGGTGCGCATCGACTTCAAGGGGCTCGACGGCGCCGGCCCGGCGGGCTCCATCAACTCGTGCGCGGCCGACCTCGCCCGCTACGCGCGCATGATGCTCGCGGGCGGCGCCTTCGAGGGGAAGCGCGTGCTGCTCGAGTCCGACGTGCAGGCCATGACCGAGCCGAAGATTCCCATCGGCCGCTCGCCGTTCCCGGAATTCGGGTTCAGTCACTACGGCATGGGCCTCTTCGTGCAGACCTACCGGGGCTTCGACGTGGCGCACCACGGCGGCAACCTCGACGGCGCGTCCACGCTGATCGTGTTCGTGCCCGCGAGGAAGATCGCCGTGGTGGTCCTCGCCAACCGCACGGCCACCTCCCTGCGCGACGCGCTGCCCTACGAGATCATCGACCGCCTGCTCGGCCTGCCTTCGGCCGGCTTGCTCAAGCGCCACCGCGACATCGAGCTGAAGGCCTTCGCGGCCGAGGACGCCGCGAAGCAGGAGACCACCGGCGAGCGCAAGGCGGGCACCAAGCCCGCCCGCGCGCCCGCCGAATACGCCGGCGACTACGTGCATCCCGGCTACGGCCGCATGACGGTGCGCCTCGCGGGCGAGCGCCTCCAGCTCGGCTACAACGGCTTCACCTCGCCGCTGGACCATTGGCACTACGAGGTCTTCAAGACGCCGGCCGACCGGCAGAACGCGCTGGAGCTCACCGAGGTGATGTTCCAAAACGACTTCGCCGGCGAGGTGAACGGCCTCACGGTGACGATGGACCCCAACGTCCCGCCGATCGTTTTTGAGCGCCGCCCGCCCGCCGAGATGAGCGAGCGAAAATTCCTCGACGCGCTGGCGGGCGAATACGAGCTGCCGAACACCACGGCGAGCATCACGGTGCGCGACGACAACGTGCTCCTGTGGACGCAGCTCGGCCGCGTGCGCGAGCTGGAGCCGCTGCGCGGGACGACCTTCCGCGTGAAGGGCGTGACTGGCACCACCATCGAGTTCCTGCGCGACGCCGCCGGCCGCGCCGACCGCGCCGCGATCCACTCCACCGGCCAGGAGAGCATCGTCATCAAGCGGGTGAAGTAACGGTGTTCGCTGGATCTCCGGCGAAAGTCGTCCGCGGTTGGGTGGTGCGGTCCCCGCGCTATTCGAGAGCGATGGGTTTCCCCGGATGTCGAACGAGAGGTCCGGCTGCCTTTGGGCTAGCAACGGCGCGAGAGCCGAGTCCGCGAGACAGGCGAAGCCAAACCGCGCCATCCACCTCGGAACTGCACTCTCGCCGGAGGTCTGCTCCATCAGGCATCGCCAAATGGGCGGGCAGCCGTGGGTGGCAATCTCTCGTCGAGCCGCGTCAGCGGCGATCCGAACGTGGCCCCGTGCTTCAGCGCGGGGTGGGCGTTATCTACGGATCGCGTCGCGTCAGCGACGCTTGAGGCAGTTGGGAAAGATCGCCGACAGCTTGCTGGCCGAATTTCTCAAGCGTCGCTGACGCGACGCGGAGAACGGAGGTAAGGCAACCCCGTGCTGAAGCACGGGGCTGCGTTCGGACCGCCGCTGACGCGGCTGCCTTTCCAGCGTTCCGAAGCGCGCCAGGTCACGCCGCGCGCAGGTTCTCGCCGGAGAAATACACCTCCCACAGGGCATCGGCGATCTCCGAGAGTCGGCGCTGCGTTTGCTCGAGAAACTCGTGCAGCCCGTCCTCGAACACGCTGGCGATGCTCGCGTAGTTCAGCGCCCCGCCGAGGCGGCCCGCCAGACGCTCGGCCTCGTGAGAGTAGCGGTTCTCGGCGGAGCCGGTGACGCGATGGATCGCGTTGTCCAGGCGCTGGGCGCAGAAGCGGATCGAGCGCGGGAAGCAATCGTCCAGCAGGAGAAATTCCGCCACCTTCCACGGCGCCACCGCGCCGGGGTGTGATTTCATGTAGCCGTCCAGCGCCGAGCAGGAGCGCAGCACGGCGAGCCACTGGATGGAGTCCACGTTGCCGCCGACGCCCTCGCCGTCGGGCAGGAGGAGATGATACTTCACGTCGAGGATGCGCGAGGTGCAGTCGGCGCGCTCCAGCATCTTGCCCATCTGGATGAAATCCCATCCCTCGCCGTGCGTGAGCGTGGCGTCCGTGGTGCCGATGAAGCGGTGCGAGTCCTCGGCCACCTGGCGCAGGAAGAGGTGCGGGCTTTGCCGCCACAGCTCGCGCGCCTCGTCGCTGGAGACGAAGAGGTAGAGCTGGTTGAGCTTCTCCCACATCTCGGCGGTGACCTGCTCGCGCACGGAGCGGGCGTTCTCGCGGGCGCGGGCGAGGCAGGAGCAGATGGAATTGGAGTTCTCCGGGTCGAAGACGACGAAGTCGGTGACGCTCTCCTCGTCGTAATGGCCGTCGTGGCGGGCGGAAAACTTCTCGCGGTCGTCGAGCGAGGCGATCACCGACTCCCACTCGCGGCCGGGCAGCTCGGCGTAGGTGTGCGAGTCGAACTCGAGCCGGAGCTGGAGGTTCACGTCGAGGAGCCGGGCGCGGTTCTCGGCGCGCTCGATGTAGCGGCTCATCCAAAAGAGCGAGTCGGCGGCGCGGCAGAGCATGGCCGGCGAAGGTGGGCCGCGCGCGGGGAGAGTCCAGATGGAAGTCGGCGGCCGGGGCCGCGATCAGGCGGGTGGCAGGAAGCGCCGCCAGCCTTCTCCCTCGGCCGTGGCCTTCAGCGCCTGGTTTCGCTCGACCAGAAAACGGCGCATGTAGGCCGTGAGAAACCATCGCTCGGCGAGGCGGCCGAGGATTCCCAGCGGCGCCTCGAAGTCGAAGCGGTCGCGCATCACCGTGGCATCCGGCCCATCCGCGGCGAAGAAATGATCGTGATCGAAGCGGCGGAACGCCCCGCGCACCATGGAGTCGCGGAAGTGCGTCGGCCGGTCGCAGGCGGTGATGCGGGAAGTAAGATGCTGCCAGACGCCGAAATGCCGCGCGCGCCAAGTCACCTCCTCGCCCATTCCGATCAGCCCGCTGGTCACGCCGCTCACCGCCTTCTCGCCGGTGCGGGAGACCGAGGCCGCGTGCAGATCGATCGAGCGCGACAGGTCGAAGACCCGTTCCAGCGGCGCTTCAACCTGAGTGGAGAGTTCAATGACGGGCATGGCTCGCTCCCCGCTCCCGCTCGCGTGGCCGCGAAACCGACGCAAGCGCTTCGGCCGCGCAAGCCGCAGGCCAGAATGCCTGAGGCCACGCTTGCGACCGGCGGGCGCGTCGCTGACGCGCCGCTCGGGGCGATTCCTTACCCGCGTGCTTTTGGGCGGTGGCGATGCTCACTCAACCCTCCATGAAAGCCCTCGTCTTCCACCGTCCCGGCCACGTTGAGATCAACGACGTCCCCGATCCGCGGATCGAAGATCCGCAGGACGTGGTGCTGAAGGTGACTTCCACCGCCATCTGCGGCTCGGACCTGCACATCCTCAACGGCTTCATCCCGCAGGCGCGCGACATGGTGCTCGGCCACGAGTTCATGGGCGTGGTCGAAGAAGTCGGCCGCGAGGTGACCAAGCTCAAGGTCGGCGACCGCGTCGTGGTCCCCTTTCCCATCGCGTGCGGCGCATGCTTCTTCTGCAACCACGCCTCGCCGGTGAACTGCGAGCATTCCAACAAGAACTACGGCCCCGAGGGCGGCCTGCTCAAGGAGAAAGGCGGCGCGCTCTTCGGCTACACCGACCTCTACGGCGGCTACGACGGCGGCCAGGCCGAATACGTGCGCGTGCCCTACGCGAACTTCGGCCCGCGCGTGGTGCCGGACGGCTTCTCCGACGAGGAAGTGCTCTTTCTCACCGACATCTTCCCCACCGGCTACTCGGCCATCGACTGGGCCGGCGTGCAGGGCGGCGAGACGGTCGCGGTGTTCGGCGCCGGTCCCGTGGGCGTCATGGCGATGAAGTCCGCGTGGCTGCGCGGGGCCAAGCGCGTGATCGGGATCGACATCGAGGACTATCGACTCGAGGTCGCCCGCCGCACCGCGAACGCCGAGACGCTGAACTTCGACAAGGTCAACGTGGTCGAGGCTCTGCGCGAGATGACCGACGGTCGCGGCCCCGACGTGTGCGTGGACGCCGTCGGCATGGAGGCCGAGCGAACCCTCGCCGACAAGCTCCTCAACGTGTGGCACGCCGAGATGGGCACCATCAAGGTGCTGCGCGCCTGCATCTCCGCGGTGCGCCGCGGCGGCGCGGTCACGCTCGTGGGCGTGTATGGGATGCCCTACGACAACTTCCCGCTCGGCCAGATCTTCGACAAGGGCATCCGCATGCAGATGGGCCAGGCGCCGGTGCAAAACCACATCGACAAGCTCATCGGCCATCTCCAGAAGCGGGAGATTCGCCTCGACGACATCATCTCCCACCGCCTGCCCCTCGCGCAGGCCCCCCACGCCTACGAAATTTTCCGCGATAAGAAGGACGCGTGCATGAAAGTCGTCCTGTCGCCTTAACAATCGGGAGGAACCGGCCGGTCGGCGGGACGTGCGTGCATACCTGGGAGGGCGTGCACGTGCGCCGCCGGCCGGCCGCTTTTGGGAGCTGGCTTCTGGCGATGGCGCCCGAACCACGAACCAGCAACCTGCCTTGTTTCAGAAGCATGGGCGGCCGGCTTCGGACGAGTCACTCGCGACAACGTCCCGCTGACGCGTCCAAGGAGCCGGTGGTCGAAGGACACTCCCCAGAAGCGAGAAGGCCCAACCGGGGTAAGCATGCCCCGGCGCCGGGGATGCCTGACCCCGGCGCCGGACTTCCCCATGCCCGGCGCCGGCATCTGCATGGCCCGACGCCGGACCAAACTGCCCCGGCGCCGGCCTGTCTCGCCCCGACGCCGGGGTGTGGTGACCCCGGCGCCGGGGCGTGCTTGCCCTGGGCCGGCACCCACCAACCCCGGCGCCGGCATGTGGGTGGTCCGGCGCCGGGGCCAGACCCCCCGGCGCCGGCGCACGGGCACCCCACACCGGCCCCCCGCATGCCCGGCGCCGGCATGGGGAGGGTCCCGCGCCGCCCCCTCGCGCCCCGGCATCGGGGCAGGCTCACCCCGGCGCCGGCCTTTACCTGCCCCGGTTACCGCGATGGCCGTTTCCAACGGGAACCGAACGAGCCCTGCGCTAGACCATCGACGCCTCACCGATCAACCGTTTTTGACCAGCGTCGTCGATGGCGACATAAACGAAGGTTCCATGGGTGACGCGCAGCTGCTCACCATCGGCATATCGCTCCACCCACGCCTCCACGGCGATGCGCAGGGAGGTGCGACCCACGCCGAGCAAACGACCGTAGCAGGTGACCATGTCGCCCACGTTCACCGGCGCCACGAAGTTCATCGCGTCCACGGCCACCGTGACCACGCGCGAGCCAGCCGCCCGCCGTGCCACCACCGCGCCGCCCAAGTCCATTTGGGACATGAGCCAGCCGCCGAAGATGTCGCCGTTGGCGTTGGTGTCGGCCGGCATGGGGATGGCGCGGATGACGATGTCGCCGGTGGGCGTCGCGGGCATTGGGGAGGAAGACACGCGGCAGGAAATGCCGCGGCCGGGCAAAGCTTCAACCTCGAATCTCGCCGCTGGTGGCGGTCTGCCTTCCCCCTTGGAGACAGCGGGGCTCGAACCCGCGACCTGCTGCTTGCAAAGCAGCCGCTCTAGCCAACTGAGCTATGTCCCCGGAAAGGGGCATGGAGGTAAGGGGATTCGAACCCCTGGCCTTCTCATTGCGAACGAGACGCTCTACCAACTGAGCTATACCCCCGTGAGGGCCGGCAACCAAAGCCAGGGAAGCGCCCGCGTCAAGGCGCGCCCGGCAACCGGCGGCTTGGCGCCGCCCGTCAGGAATTGCGCTCGCCAAAGCGGCCGCGACTGCCCAACTTCCGCGCGCTCCCCCGCCTCATGCCGCGCCGTTTCTTTCTCCGCCCGACGCGGGCGCTCGCCCTCGCCTTGGTCCTCATCGCGCCGCCCTTGGGCGCGCAGACGGCGCTCGCGCCCGACCAAGCGGTGAAACAGGCGGCCGGCCTTTTCGACGCCGGCCGATACCCGGAGGCGGCGGCCGCCTACGAGAAGTTCCTCAAGGATTACCCCACCTCGAACCAGGTCATCGAGGCCGGCTATCGCTACGGCGTGGCGCTCTACCTTTCGGGTCAGTGGGACGCGGCCGCGGCGCAGCTTCGGAAGATGATCGCGGCGCCGACCTCGCCGCCGGAATTGGTCGAGGCGAGCGCGGGCCTGCTGCCCGGCGCGCTCGCGCAGAAGGCGGCCGCCCTCCCGGCCGCGGAGGGGGAGAAGCGCAAGGCGGCGTGGGCGGAATCGATCAAGGAAGCGGGCGCCTTCCTCACGCGGTTTCCCAACGCGCCGGAGGCGGAGTCCATCCGCTACGGCCGCGCGGTCGCGCACTACCAGACCGCCGCCTACGCGGAGGCCGCGAACGACCTGCGTGAGAACCTTCGCCTCTACGCCGGTCGCTCCGAGACGATCCTCGACTCGCAATACCTCCTCGCCCTCGCGCTCGGCACGCAGGGAAACCTCGCCCTCGCCAGCGACCGACCGGCCGCGCTGAAGGCTTACGACGAGGCCGCGAAATTCCTGGCCGACCTCATCGCCAAGCGCGCCGACCTCGCGCTGGCCAACGACGCGCAGCTCCAGCTCGGCGAGGTGCTCCTCGCGCGGGCGAACGCGGTGCCGGAGAACGAGCGCGCCCCGGTGCTCGCGCAGGCGCTGGAGGCCTTCCGCGCCGTGCAGCCGAAGTCCGCCGTGGTTGCCGCGCAGCAGGGGCGCGTCGAGGCCGTGCTCGCGCGCCTGCGCGCCGCCGCCGGCAACCCGGCCGAGGCCCGCCGCCTCCTCGCCCAGCGCGTGCGCGAGGCGCAGAAGCTCGC
>CALMOL010000337.1:8899-10698 GCA_937871685.1 uncultured Verrucomicrobiota bacterium | reverse complement strand
GAAGTGATGTCCCCGCACGGCACGGGCACGAAAAGCGCGTTCGCGCCGGGCGTAGCCTTCGAATGCCTCGTGGGCCCGCACAACCAGGCGGTGAACCTGACGACCGGCATGCTGACGTTGGAACCCGGCGCCAGTTGGGATTACCACGCGTGCCCGTGCAGCGGGTCGCTCACCCTTTTGCGCGGCCAGGCGGAGGTTTCCGTGGAAGGCCACGCCTATGCCCTGGGCGCTTTCGACAACGTCGTCATCCCGAAGAAGCTCGCGCACGCGGTCAAGAATTTGTCGGCCACCGAGCCGGCCGTCCTGCACCTGATCCTGGCCGCGGCTCCGCCCGTCGTTGAGCCGGCTGAGGACCATTTCACGCGCCGGGTGATGTCTCCGACCGCGAGCGAGGCGACGCCGGAGCGCTGGAATCATTTCCAAACCTCCCCGCGGTCGGCGGCGGGCCCGAACACGGAGTTCATCGACTACTTCAACGCCGAGCTGATGCCCGGCCTCGAGATGAGCGGCGGCTACGGGCTGTTCCACCCCGGCGGCCGGCTCCTGGCGCACCTGCACGATTTCGACGAGTCCATCTCGATCGTGCAGGGCGAGGCGAGCTGCATCGTCGAGGGCCGCCGCTACACCATGCAGGATTCCACGGCGCTCCAGCCCCGCGGTCGGGTGCATTACTTCATCAACCAGTCGTCGAAGCCGATGGTGATGCTTTGGGTCTATGCCGGCCCGATGCCCGACCGCATCGTGGTGGACGAGCGCTGCACCACGCCGGAGGGCGACCCATGGAAGTCATGAGGCTTTCCCCCGCAGCCTTCGGAGAAGTGGCGCGATGGTCGCCGGCGTTTTGGAGTGCGGTGGCAAGCGTCAGCGCGACACCGCTTTCGACTTCCAAGCCGCGCCTTCGTGCCAAAGCGGTGTCGCGCTGACGCTTGCCACCGCACTCCAAAGCCTTCGGCCGACCACGCGTTGCTCAACCTCACCCCAACCCTAAATCCCCATGCAAGAAATCCGCGTTGCGACTTTTGATGGCCCCGGCACGAACCCGCAAATCCGCACGGTGCCCCGGCCGGCCGTGCCCGCGAAGGCCGCCTTGTTCACCGTCGGCGCCTGCGGCGTCTGCGGCACCGACCTGCACATCCTCGCCGGGCATTGGCCCAAGCCCTTGCCGTGGCCCTTCACCTTGGGCCACGAGGTCGCCGGGGTGATCGACGAGATTGGGCCCGAGCTGACCCACGACTGGATGGGGAACGAGCTGAAGGTCGGCAGCAAGGTCATGATTCCGCCGCTGATGCCCTGCGGGCATTGCGACTGGTGCAAGCACTATCCCGAGACGGCGAACAAGTGCCTGACGCCGGTGTATTACGGCCGCTACCTCGGATTCAACAAGGCGCCCCACCTTTGGGGCGGCTGGGCGGAGATGGAATACGTGGACCTCGGGATGCTTCCGGGAACGAAAATCTACAAGCTGCCGGACGACATGCCGCTGTGGCTCGGCACGCTGGCGGAGCCGCTCACTTCCTGCATGCGGGCGTTCAAGCGGGCGCAACGGGCGAACGGATTTTCCTTCGGCGACACCGTGGTCATCCAAGGCTCCGGCCCCATCGGCGTCCTCGCCATCGTGGCGGCGAAAGAAATGGGCGCGGGCCGCGTCATCATGGTCGGTGCCCCGGAGGAGCCGCGCCTCGCGCTCTGCCGCCGCTTCGGCGCGGAGGCGAAGGTGGACATCCCCCACTTCAAGACCGGAGAGGAGCGCATCCGGGCGGTGCGGGAGATCGTCGGCGGCTCCGGGGCGGCCCTCGGGA
>CALMOL010000337.1:3282-8889 GCA_937871685.1 uncultured Verrucomicrobiota bacterium | reverse complement strand
GCATCTGCACCAAGGACATCAACGTGCTCGGAAGCTGGGCGTTCACGGCCGACGACATCGCGCTCGGCATCAAGATGCTCGACCGCGCGCGCGACCGCTACCCGTTCCGCGACTTCCAGATGCGGTTCCCCTTCAGCGAAAAGGGCATTTCCGACGCCATCGCGGCGGCGCGGGAGATGCGTTGCCTCAAGGCGACCATCGTCCCAAACGCCTCGATCGTGGATTAGGCGTTAACCACTTCTTTCAGTGTGTGCGACCAAGCATCTCGGTGAACGCACCCGTGTCGCGGGGCGGCCCCACCCCCGGGGCCCGGGGGGTGAAACACCCCCCCCGGGGCGCGCCGCGACACCTGCCGGTAGCCGGGGGTTTCCAACCCCCGGACCCCGCCCCAGGCGGACCGCGCCGCGGAGCGACGCTTGCCGAAGGCGTGGACGCGAGGACGAGGCAAGCCGGCCGCAGGCGTCGCTCCGCGGCGCAGACCCGAGGCATTGGAGTTCCGGGGGATAAATCCCCCGGCTACCGGCAGGCGTCGCTCCGCGGCGCACCGAGATTCTTTCCGCACACTTAGCTTCCGATTTCATTGCCGCGCTTCGCCGCCAACCTGTCGTTTCTCTACCAGGAGCATCCGTTTCTGGACCGCTTCGAGGCGGCCGCCCGAGACGGGTTCCAGGCGGTCGAGTATTTGTTTCCCTACGAGCACGACGCCCGCGAGCTGCGCGCCCGGCTGGACGCGAACGGCCTCGTGCAGGCGCTTTTCAACGCGCCGCCGGGCGACTGGGCCAAGGGCGAACGTGGGATCGCGTCGCTGCTAGGTCGCGGGGAGGAATTTCGAGCTGGCATTCGCCGGGCGCTGGACTATGCCGCCGTGCTCGGCAACGAGCGCCTGCACGTCATGGCGGGACTGGCCGAGGCTCGTGAGACCCAGCGCGCCGTTCTCGTGGAAAACCTCGCGTGGGCCGCCGCCCAGGCTGCCGCGCAAGGCGTCACGATCCTTCTCGAAGCCATCAACGGACGTGACATGCCCGGCTACTTCTACCACCGGCAGGACGAGGCCCGCGCCGTGTGCGAGGAGATCGGCGCGCCGAACCTGCGCGTGCAGTTCGACTGCTACCACGCGCAGATCGTCGAGGGCGACCTCGCCACCAATCTCCGCCGGCATCTGCCCCACATCGGCCACATCCAAATCGCCGGCGTGCCGGACCGGCACGAGCCGGACGAGACGAACGAACTCAACTATCCCTTTCTCTTCCGCCTGCTCGACGAACTCGGCTACGACGGTTGGGTGGGCTGCGAATACCGTCCGCGCGCCGGCACCAGCGCCGGGCTGGGGTGGGCACGGCCGTGGCTGGGCAAGCACGCGTAATCCTCCCGGCCTCTTTTCTTCATGTCCCTGCTCCTCGGCTCCGTGGCGGATGACTTCACCGGCGCGACCGATCTCGCCGACACGCTGGTCAACGCCGGGCTGGCGACCGTGCTGCTTCTCGGCCAGCCCGAGGGCGACGCGCTGCCCGCGGCCGCCCGGGACGCGGAGGCGGTCGTCATCGCGCTGAAGACGCGCTCGGTCCCCGCCGCCGAGGCCGTGCGCCAGTCGCTCGCCGCCGCTCGGGCGTTGCGCGAGGCCGGCGCGGGGCATCTGTTCTTCAAATACTGCTCCACCTTCGATTCCACCGACGCGGGAAACATCGGCCCGGTCGCCGATGCCTTGCTGGACGAGGTCGGCGGGGACTTCACGCTGTTTTGCCCGGCGTTTCCCAAGAACCAGCGCCAGCTTTTCCACGGGCATCTCTTTGTCGGGACCGCGCTGCTGTCGGAATCGGGGATGCAGAATCACCCGCTCACGCCGATGACCGACGCGAACTTGGTGCGGGTGCTGGGCCGGCAGACGGCGCACAAGGTCGGATTGGTGGACTTCGCCGACGTGAGCCGGGGGGCAGACGCGATCCGCGGCGCGATCCAGCGCCTGCGCGCCGCCGGCTTCCGACACGCCATCGTGGACGCGGTGAACGAGGACGATCTTGCCGCGATCGGCGCTGCTGCCCTCACGGAGAATCTCGCGCTGACCACCGGCGGCTCCGGCCTCGGCGGCGGCCTCGCCGCGCATCTGCGCCGGTCCGCGGGCCAAGATGGCGCGGCGGTGGAGCATCCTCGCGTCCAAGGTCCGGCGGCCATCGTCGCCGGCTCGTGCTCGCGCGCGACGCTCGGGCAGATCGAGCACTTCACGGCGGCCGGCGGACCGCTCTTCCGCGTGGAGGTCGGCGCGCTGCTCGCCGACAAGGAAGGCGTCATCGCGCAGGCATTAGAGTGGGCGAGGGCTCGTTCCGACCAGCCGGTGCTCATCGCCGCGAGCGAGCCGCCGGAGATTGTCAGCGCGCACCAGCGGGAGCACGGGCGTGAGCGGGTGGGGCACCTGATCGAGAGCGCCCTGGCCGAGATCACGCACGGCCTCGTGGCGGGCGGAGTGCGTCGATTGATCCTCGCGGGCGGGGAAACTTCCAGCGCGGCCGTGGAGCGACTGGGCATCCGCGTGCTGCGCATCGGGCCGACGATCGACCCCGGCGTCCCGTGGACCTTCACCGCCGGCGGGGATCCGCTCGCGCTGGCGTTGAAGAGCGGCAACTTCGGCGCGCCGGATTTCTTCACCTCCGCCTTCGCCAAGCTGCCCGCGTGAACCCCACCGAATCCAAGCAGCGGGAAGCGATCTGTCGCCTGGGCGCGAGCCTCTTCGCGCGCCGGCTCACGCCCGGCACCTCCGGGAACATTTCCGTGCGCGTGGAGGATGGCTGGCTGATGACGCCCACGAACGTCTCGCTCGGCGAGCTGGACCCCGCGCGCCTGTCGAAGCTCGATGAAGCTGGGCGGCTGGTGGACGGCGACGCGCCCACGAAGGAAAGCTTCCTGCACCGGGCCGTTTACGACGTGCGCCCGAGCGCCGGAGCCATCGTGCACCTTCACTCGACCCACTCCGTCGCAGTCTCCTGCCTGGCCGACGTGAACCCGGCGGACGTGCTGCCGCCGATCACCGCCTACTACGTGATGAAGGTGGGCACGCTGCCGCTGATTCCCTACTTCCGCCCCGGCGACCTGCGGCTCGCGGAGGCGGTGCGCGCCGTGGCCCACCGCCACCACGCCGTGCTGCTCGCCAACCACGGCCCGGTGGTGGCTGGCTCCTCGCTCGCCGCGGCCGGCGCGGCGGTGGAGGAACTTGAGGAAACGGCCCGGCTGCACCTGCTCCTGCACGGCCACGCCACGCGCTATCTCACCCCCGAGCAGGTGGCCGAGCTGCGCGAGACGTTTCCGTCGTGAGAACGCCGCCTCGCGCGGTTTTGGCAGCCGGTGGCACAGGTGAACGTGCTTGCACCGTTTTTCAAAGAGATCGAGCGGATGCTCAGGGAAACGGGTAGCGCGGGCGGGGCGCCCGCGCTACCCGCGCCCTCTTGCTCTCGATCCACTTCCTTGAAAAAGGGTGGAGCGTGCAAGTGCCATCGCGTGGACGTAAGGGAGACTTGGATTGCTCACGGCACAGCGGCGGTGAGCGACCCCGGCGATCGTGGGCGTAGCCGCGCGAATCAGGGTTGACCATCCACCCGACGCACCCGTTCAGAGAACCGCCGCGGGCTTCGACTCCTGCCTGGGTGCGCCCAAGTAGGTCGCTGCCCAAAAAAGCATCGCACAGGCCTTGGTCGCCCCTGGGCTGGACCGTCGCGCCCCTGCGCTGGGCACAGAGATGGCCTGGGCTGGACCCGCCAAGCCCTGCGCTGGCCGGTGCCGGGCCTGGGCTGGGGCAAATTGCCCCTGCGCTGGACCTTCCGAGCCCAGCCCAGGGCCATGCGATGCCCTGCGCTGGCCTTGCTTGGTCCAGCCCAGGGCAAGAAGTGTCCTGGGCTGGGCCTTGCTGGCCCTGCGCTGGCCCATTTTGCCTCTGCCCAGATCAGGCTAGCAACCTGCGGGAGGCGCCCGCGCGGAAGCCGAGGCCCGCGGCGGTTCTCTGGACGGGTGGATCAGGCACGTTATCACCCAAAGCCAGCGACGCTTTCCCTCCGCCGATGATGGCCTGGGCGACCAACGGGAAAGAGCGAGCGGCTTGGCGGACTTTGATCCTCCGGCTCGACGCCGCTGCCCGCTGGAACGTTGTGGGAGGCAGGACGACGCGCGCGTCATCAAGCATCTGGGATGCCGGCATTTCCAGGATGCGACCCCCGGCCGGTGCACAAAGTTTGTCTTAACACTGGAACAGTGTAAGGATTAGTCGTAAATAACGATGCATCTCAATTAAACGACATGAACGCCGTGATCGACAACACTCTGCTCCACTCGCGCCTCCAGCCCGCGGATTCCCGCGACGCCGCGCTTCTCCTCAACTCCGGCGCCGAGGCCGCCATTTGGCGCTCGAGCGCGGGCGGGCCGGAACAACTGCTCGGCCAAATCCAGCGACAGGTCGCGGAGCGCCGAAAGCGCGGGCAATCCGCGGAGGGAATCAGCTGCGAGATCCGACTTCGCACTGAGATCAACAGTGGCGTCCACTCGCGGGCGAAGGTCGTCATCCCCCTTGACCAGCTTAGCGAGGGACGGCTGCGCGCGGGCACGCGGGAGCTTTGGAAAAGTTTTGGGGAGCGCATCCGGGAAGTCTGCTTGGCGCGCGGAATCACCCTCAGCGGGCTGGAGGAGGCTTTCGTGCGGCAGTTCGAGACGCCCTCTCGCCATGGCTTGGCCGCGCCCCGGAGGCAGCCGAGCGCAACGGAACGTGCGTCCCGGCCGCGTCCGCCGCGCGGCAGCGCCAGACCATCGGTCGCGATGGCAGCCCAGCGTGGTTTGGTGCGCGCGCGGCGCTCTCCCGTGGGGGACGGTGCCCGCCGTGCCACGCCGCGCCGAAAGCTGGAGCTGGACCTCGCCGCATGGACGGCCGCCCAGAACTGAGCGGCAGCCGGGCAAGCTTCGCATTCGGCGACCGTCCTGCGACATGGCCGTGAGCATGCGGGGTAGGTCTTGCGCTGGCTCCTCCGGTAGGTTGGCTCGCCCTTGGCCGGAGGGAACTGGCTCAGGCGCTCCAGCCGCCATCGACGTTGATGCTTTCACCGTTGACGAACGATGATCGCGGGCCCGCGAGGAACGCCACCGCGGCGGCGATTTCCGCGGGCTTCCCGAAGCGACCGACGCTCGTGTAACGCTTCATGGCGTCGAAGGTCGGGCCGCTGGCGGGGACGGGTTCCGGCTGGATCACGGCGGGCTGGACATTGTTGACCGTGATGCCCGCCGGTCCGAGATCACGCGACCAGGCGCGGGTCAGGCCGCGCACGGCAAACTTGGTGCCGCAGTAGAGGCTCAGGCCGGGCGCCGGGGCGGACTCGCCGAAGACGGAACCGATGTTGATGATGCGGCCGCCGCTGGCCTTCGTCATGCGGCGGGCGGCCTCGCGCGCGAGCTGGAAGACGGCGCGCACGTTGAGTTGGAAAAGGCGGTCGAATTCCTCGTCGGTCGCGTCCACGAGTGAGCCAGCCTCGAGGGCACCGGCGTTGTTGACCAGCACGCCGAGGCGCCCGGCGAAGCGGCCGCCGAAGGCCGGATCGATCTGCGCGATCAGGGCCGCGGGGCCGTCCGCGCGGCCCTGAT
>CALMOL010000337.1:0-3272 GCA_937871685.1 uncultured Verrucomicrobiota bacterium | reverse complement strand
CCGAGGTCGGCGTGGACCGCCTCGGCTTCGCCGCCGGTGGCCCGGATGTCGCGGACGACTTGCTCCGCGCTCTCGCGGCCGGAAGCGTAGTGGACGAGCACCGCCGCGCCGTCTTCCGCCAGGCGGCGGGCGATGGCGCTGCCGATTCCCCCGGAGGCTCCGGTGACGAGGGCGAGCGTATTGGCGAGGGGCAGGGGCATGGCGGGAGTTTCGAAATGAGGGGGGAGGAGCGGTCAGGCCTTGATCCGATCGCGCAGGCCGCCGAAGACGATGTTGCGGACGGGTTCGAGCGACATGAAGTCGTGCGGGAAGCCCAGCGAGATGGCGCTGGCCTTGTCCAAGCGCGCGAGCTGCTCGGGCGTGAAGATGACATCCAGGCTGCGGAGGTTGTCCTCGAACTGGGCGAGCTTGCGCGCGCCGACGATGGGGATGGTCGGCACCACGCGGTGGCGCAGCCAGGCCAGCGCGACCTGCGCGGCAGAGACGCCCAGTTCCTTCCCCACGGCGACGACCTCGCGGACCGTTGCGTGCGCGGATTCCTCCACGCCGCCGAAGCCCTTCATCATCTCGGAATGCATGCGGGCGCCGTCGGCCTCTGACTGCTTGGCGTTCTCGGGGAGATACTTGCCGGTCAGCAGGCCGTTGCGCAGGGGCGACCAAGCCAGCACGGTCATCTGCTGGTCCTTGGCCATGGGGATGAGCTCGCGCTCGACGGTGCGCTCGAGAAGGGAGTATTCGATTTGCAGGCCCACGTAGCGCGTCCAGCCGCGCAGCTCGGCAAGGGTGTTCGACTTGGCCACGACCCAGGCGGGTGCGTCCGAGATGCCGACGTAGAGCACCTTGCCGGCGCGCACAAGGTCGTCGAAGGCGCGCATCACTTCCTCGGCGGGGGTGATGTGGTCCCAGACGTGGAGCCAATAGAGGTCGATGTAGTCGGTGCCGAGGCGCTTGAGGCTGGCCTCGACGGCCTGGACCATGTTCTTGCGCTGGTTGCCGCCGGCGTTGGCGTCGGTGCCGGGCTTGCCGGAGAAGCCGACGACGGCATTCGTGTATTTGGTGGCGATGACGACTTCCTCGCGGTGCCCGGCGACGAACTCGCCGACGAGCTTCTCGCTGGAGCCGTTGGTGTAGATGTTGGCGGTGTCGAGGAAGTTGCCGCCGGCCTCGCGGAAGGCGTCGTAGATCTTGCGCGCCTCGTCCTTGGCGGCGCCCCAGCCCCAGTCGTCGCCGAAGGTCATGGTGCCGAGGCAGAGGTCGGAGACGCGCAGGCCGGAGCGGCCGAGGAGTTGGTAGTTCATGGTCGGGTGGTTCATGCCGCGAACGCTACGAGCGGGGATGCGTGGGAGGGTAGATCATTGCTCTCGCGTTCTTGCCCAAAGCGATCAGCCGACGCGCATTTCGGTTGCCGCGGGTGTCATCTCCGCGGAGACACCCGGTGCGACGCGGGATTTTCCTGCGGCCCTTCGCGGCGAAATCGTGAGCCTCTGTCCGCCGTCCCAACCATGAATGAACTATGCTCGCTGCTGACGCGGCACTGCCGGGAGGGCTGGACCGCGACCGCCGTCCCGCGGCTGACCCTCTCGCGCGCCTGCGCGACGAGCGAGGTGTCCGCGGCGATGTATTTCCCGCTCTTCTGCGTGCTCGCGCAGGGCCGGAAGCGGGTGTGGCTGGGCGAGGAGGAATTCCAATACGACCCGACGAGCTATCTGGTGGCATCGGTGGACCTGCCGGTGATTGGCCAGGTGATCGAGGGGCCGTGCCTGGGATTCACGCTCGCGCTGGAACCGGCGATGCTGGCGACGCTGCTGCTGGAACTGCCGCCGGAGGCAACCGGCCGCACGGCGCCGGGGAGGGCGCTGGCGGTGAACGCGCTGGACCCTGGCCTGCTCGATCCCTGCCTGCGCCTGCTGCGTCTGCTGGACAGCCCGGCGGACATCCCGGTGCTCGCGCCGCTCGCGGAGCGCGAGATTCTTTACCGCCTGCTGCTTGGGCCGCGCGGCGAGATGCTGCGGCAGATGGCGCTGCCGACGAGCCGGCTGTCGCAGGTGCGCCGCGCGATCCAGGCGATCCAAGACCGCTACGACCAACCCGTGCGCGTGGACGAGCTGGCCCGGCTCGCGGGGATGAGCCCGCCGTCGCTGCACCGGCATTTCCGCGCGGCGACGAGCCTGAGCCCGCTCCAATTCCAGAAGCGCCTTCGCCTCCACGAGGCGCGCCGCCGGCTGATGTCGCAGGATGCGGACGCGGCCAGCGTGGCCTTCGACGTGGGCTACGAGAGCGCCTCGCAGTTTTCCCGCGAATACCGGCGCCTCTTCGGCGCGCCGCCCGGCCGGGACGCGGCGCAGCGGCGGCAGGCGGTGGCGGCAGCCTAGTTCGTCAGCGAGTAGCCACCGAGGGTCAGGAAGTATCGCCAGAACGACTCGTCGTCGCCGATGCGCTGGCCGGTGCGCGGGTCGAACTCGGCCGAGTCCTGGCTGGAGATCTTGACGATCGAGGGATTGAGCACGCCGTAGTTGAGCAGTTCGACCTTGAAGGACACGCGGATGGAGCCGTCGTTCAGCTTCGCGTAGAAGTGCGCGATGTCCGCGGGCGTGACGCGCTCCCAGCCGGGGAACTTGTCGCGCGCGCGCTTGAGGAAGTCGGGGCCGACGGGAAAGCGAATCTGCACGCTGGAGCGCGGCGGGACGATGCGGCTGGTGGCGCCATCGGTGCCCAGGATCGTGTAGATGCCCCAAGATGGCTTGCCGTCGGCGGCGGCCTCGGAGTCGAAGCGGATGCCGCGGCAGTAGCCGATCATCTCGAAGTTGCCGACGATGCCGGGCTTGGAGCCGCGGTTTTCCACGAGCAGCGAGATGGCATCGCGCTCGCAATGGTGCGCGCGGACCACGAGGTCGGAGGTGGGCGTGACGACCTCGGTGAGCGCCGGCAGCACCGCGGAGGAGACGCCGATCAGGGCGATGAGGAGCGAGAGGAAGACCGAGGAAAGGTCGAAGAAGCGGCGCCAGTTTTGGAAGCCGCCGCACTTGTTGCACTTCGTGGCGCCCGCAAACATGGGCTCGCGGCAGGTGCGGCAGCGTGCGGTCTTCGCTTCCAGCTCGGCGGCTTCGGGTGGCGGGATGGCCTCCGGGGGCGGATCGTTCGTCGCGGCCATGATGGCGGCGGAAAGCACGCCGGGCGCGCCGGGCCTGTCAAGCAGGGGGCGGGCTGCGCGCCCGGCGACGCGGGCGCAGGAAACAAGGCGCAGGCTTAGCGGATCTTGTCCAAGTCGAGCT
>CALMOL010000336.1 GCA_937871685.1 uncultured Verrucomicrobiota bacterium | reverse complement strand
GGCCACCTGGAAGGAGCCGCTTCCGACGGCCGGGTCGGTGGGAAGCGGGTCGCGGCCATCGGCGTTACAGGTGACGGTAGCTCCCGGGGCGGCGCCCACGTTGACCGTAAGCGAAGGCGTCCAGGGGGCCGCGGCCGGCGTCAGCGCCGGCGCGGGCGTGGCCGACGCCAGCGGGATGGCGGCGACCGGCGCGCAATCGTCGCTGGAAGCGTCCGCTTCATCCGCCGTGAGCACATAGAAATAGAGCGCGCCGTTCGTGAGCCCCGCGTCCGTGAAGGCGGTGGCGACGATCCCGCGCCGGATCACCGCGAAAGGCCCCATCGGACCGGCGGAGCGCTTCACGGTGTAGCTGGAAGCGCCGGGCGCGGCCGTCCAAGCCAACTCCACCCGGCCGTCGCGCGGCGCGGCGCTCAGGCCTGTCGGAACGGGCGGCGGCGGCCGAGGCGTGGCCGCGATGGGCGCGGAATCGGCGCTCTCGCCGCCCGCGTTCGAAGCGGCCACCACGTAATGGTAGGTCGTGCCATTGACGACCCCCGTGTCCGCGAACGTGGTCCCAAAGTATCCGCCTTGGATGGTGGCGTAGGGGCCGCCGGGCGCGGTGGCGCGGCGGATCGCATACGTCGTCGCGCCCGCCGCCGCGTTCCACGAGAGAGTTACGCGGCCGTCGGAGGCGACGGCTTGCAGGCCGGCGGGCGCGAGCGGCGGGGCCACCGGCGTGGCGGACACTTCCGTGGAATCGGCGCTCGTCCCACCCACGCCCGCGGCGGCGATCACGAAATAGCAGGCCGTTCCGTTCGCTAAGTCCGTGCAGGTGAACGTGGTTCCGCTGATGCCCGCTTGCACAGTCGCGTAGGGGCCGCCGCTCGTCGTGGCGCGGCGCACGGTGTAGCTCGCGGCCCCGGCCGCGGGGTCCCAGGAAAGCGCCACCCGGGCGTCGCCGGCAACGGCAGTGACGCCGGTCGGCGTGGCCGGAGCCGCGGCGGGGAGGGCGACCGCCACGTTCGAGGGCGGGCTCTCCAGCGCGCCAATGGTCGCGGTGACCACATAATAGTAAGACGTCCCATTGGCCAGCCCCGTGTCGCTGAAGGCCGTGGCCGTGATGCCGCCCTGAACCAGCGTCCAGGGGCCGTCCGCGCTCGGCGCGCGCTTCACGCGGTAGCCGCTGGCGCCGGCCACCGGGGACCATGTGAGGCTAGCCTGGGCGTTGCCCGGCGTGGTGGCAAGATCCGTGGGGGCTGCCACGTAGACGGCGTGGCGCGAGTTCAAATAAGTCTCGATGGCCTGGCGCTCAGCGGCGCCCAGCGCCCGCGTAAACACCATCAGCTCGGCGATGTCCCCGCCGTAGCGCGACAGATAATTCCAGTTGGTCTGGCCGATGAAGTTGGAGCGGCGCAGCGTGGAGGGCGGGAGGCTGGCGGCGACGCTGGACCACCACGCGCCATTCCGGTAGAGCACCGCCAGGGCCGGATCGTGAACCACGCCAAACATCTGCCGCTGGTCCTGCGTGATTGCCCCGAGGGCATTCAGGTCGGTCGAGATGCTCGGGCCGTCGAAGACGACGTAGCGGAGGTGCGGGAGGGTATCCTGCCGGCCGAGGGTGAGGTTGTCCGCGCCACCGCCGTTGCCGAAGTCGAAGAATTCCTGCCAAGGGGCACCGCTGGTCGGATTGGCGATCACGAAGGCCGAGAAGCCCGCCGACAGGTCGGCGAAGCCCGGCGGCAGTTGGAAAAAGGAAGCGGTGCCGTCGAACCGCACGGTTGGCTTGCCGTCGCCCCCGTCGGCCAACCACACGGGCTTGCTGGCCGGGTCATACTGGAAGCCACCCATCCCCTTCCCACTCGCGTCCGACCAGCTCGCCATTCGGCTCAAGGCGTCCTTGCCCACGCCGACGTCGGCGCGCCACCATCCCGCCAGGCCGGCGAGCGGCAGGGCCGCCGCGCCCGCCGGGGTGCTGACGCTGGCGCTCGTCGCCGGCACCGAGGCCAGCGCGTCGATCGCGGACGTCACCCGATACACGTAGGATTGTCCTGCGCTGGCCGTGGCATCGATGCAGCCCGAGGCGCCACCGCCCAGCGTGGCCACCGTGGTCCACGCCCCACCGCCGGCTGGCCGGCGCTCGACCAACTGGCTGGTCAGGCCGAAGGAAGGATTCACCCACCAAATGGCCACTTGGGTGGAAGACACGGCGACCGGCACGAGGCCCCCGGGCGAAGCCGGCGGCTGGAGGGGCAGTGGATTCAGGCCGGCGACCACCTGTGCATCAGGCCGATCAGCCGTGGTGCCATCGCCCAACTGGCCGTGATTGTTTTCGCCCCACAGCCACAGGAAGCCGCCGCTGGAAAGGGTGGCGTTGTAGGCTCCGCCGCCCGCGGCGAGATTGACGAGCTGGTTTGGGTTGGCGCCCAGCACGATGCCCGGATATCCCGTCTGCGGGTGCCCAAGCAGGCCGTTCCACGGGGCACCCCAGCTCCAAAGCGTGCCATCCGCCTTGAGCGCCAGCGCGTGCGCATGGCCGACGGCGATGGCCACCACGTTGGTCAAGCCGCTGACTTGGGCCGGAGAGGACGTGGCTGGCCCAGGCCCGTTGCCCAGCTGGGTCTCGTTGTTCGCCCCCCACGTCCACACGGTTCCGTCGTCCTTGAGCGCCACGCTGAAGGCGCCGCCGGCGGCCACTTGGCGCACACTGCTGAGGCCTGGCACCATGACCGGCGTGAGGCGCGAGATGGCTGTTCCGTCCCCCAGTTGCCTCTCCCAGTTCGCCCCCCAGGCCCAAACCGATCCGTCCGCCCTTAGCGCAAGGGAATGCCCCCAGCCCGCGCTGACGCCGACCATGCCTCCCAGGCCGGCGACGGGCGCGGCCACGTCGCGCCGGTTATAGGTGCCGTCGCCCAGTTGGCCATCCCAGTTCGCTCCCCACGCCCACACGCGCCCGTCCTTCGTGACCGCGAGGGCGTGCTCCCGGCCGGCCGCGAGGGCGAAGGCTTGGCTCAGGCCCACGACCGCCGCGGGCGTGGAGCGATAACTCGCAAACGTCCCGGTCCCATCAGCCAGCTGGCCGTTCCAGTTCGCGCCCCACGCGAGCGCCGTGCCGTCGTCCATAAGCGCCAAGGTGAACTCTCCCCACGCCGCGAGCGCCGCGACGCCGCTGAGGTTCGCGATCGGGGCGGGCGTGCCGCGGTCGGCGGTGGTGCCGTCGCCCAACTGGCCAAAGTCATTGCGCCCGAAGGTCCACACCGTGCCGTCGCTCTTGAGCACCGCGCTTTGCCCGGTGCCCAAGGCGAGGCCGGCGACCTGGGCTCGGTCCCCGCGCGCCTTCACGAAGACGGCGCGGCCAATGGCGCTGTTCAAATACCCGCTCTTCTCGGCGCGCGCCCGGACCTGCGCGGTGGCCGACAGCGGGAGTGTCGCGGAGTAAACCGGCGAGCTTCCCGTCGGGTCCGTCCCGTCCAGCGTGTAGCGGATCGTGGCGCCGGGCGTGGCGCTGGAAAGCGCGACCGAGAGCGGGGTGACGTAGAAGTGGCCGCCCGCCGGCGAGAACGCGGGCGTGGCCGCGGTGGGCAGCGAGGGCGTGGCAAAAGCCTCGTCCGAGTTGGCGCTGAAGCCCGCGCCGTTGGTGGCGGCGACCACGTAATAATAGGTCGTGCCGTTGGCCAGGCCCGTGTCCGTCCAGCCCGGGGCGGCCACCGTTTGCACATCCGCGTAACCCCCGCCGGGGCTGGTGGAACGCCGCACGACGTAGCCGGTCGCCCCGTTGACCGCGCTCCACGACAAGCTGGCCTGGGCGTTGCCGGGAACGGCCGCCAACGAAGCAGGCGCAGCCAGGTAGTAGCAGTGCCGCAAGTTCAAGTAGGCCTCAATGGCCTGCCGCTCCGCATCCGCCAGGGCTCGCGCGAAGACCATTACTTCCACCATGTCGCCCCCGTAAAGCGCGTCGCCCGGCCAATTGCTGAGCCCCAGGTAGTTGTTCGCGCGCAAGATGCTCTCGGGCAAGCCGGTCGCCGTCTGCGCCGCCAGGAACCCATTCTTGTAAACGCTGGCTTGCGCGCTGCCGTGCACCGCGGTGAAAAGCTGCAGATTGCCTTGCTCGATGGCCCCTGGCGCGGTGGCGGCGCCGGCTGAATTCGGCCCGGTGGCGGCTTGGTAAAGCAGGTCCGCCGTGTCGCCCCCGCGCGCAAAGAGCACGTTGTTGGCGCCTGCTCCGTTCCCGAAGTCAAACAGCCGCTGCCAAAGTCCAACCGTCGTGGGCCGCGCGACCACGAAGGCCGAGAAGCCGTTAGAAAGGTCCGCGAAGCCGGCGGGCAGGCTGAGGTAGGAACTGGTGCCGTCAAAGCAAATCGCCGGCCGGCCGTTGCCCCCGTCGGCCACCCACTGTGGGCGGCTGGGCGCGTCGGGCGGCGCGGCGCTCATGCCGGCGCCGCTCGCGTCCGACCACGCGGAAACGAAGTTTGAGCCATCCTTGTTGACGCCCGCGTCCGCGCGCAGCCAGACCGCCAAGTTCGCCAGCGGGAGGGCGGCCGCGGCGGCCGGCGTTGTCACCGTTCCGCTCAGGGTGGCCGACGAGGCTTGGGCGTTGATCGAGGAGGAAACGCGATAGACGTAGGACTGGCCCGCGTTGACCCCGGCGTCGATGCACCCCAGCCCCAGGCTACCCGTGGTGGCAACCGTGGTCCACGCGCCGCCGGCGGCCAGCCGGCGCTCGACCAAGTGGCTGGTCACCCCGACCGTGGGGTCAATCCACCAGAGCGCCACCTGCGTGGACGAGACGGCCTGAACGACGAGGCCGGCGGGGGGCGCTGGCGGGCCGTAGGGAGTGGCCGCGACCTCGGCGGAGTTGCCTCCCGTGCCGCTCGCGTTGGTTCCTGCGACCACGTAGTAGTAGGTCGTGCCGTTGGTCAGCCCAGGGTCGGTGAATGTAGTGCCGCTGATGCTTGCTTGAATGACCGCGTAGCCACTGCCGCTCATGGTCGAGCGGCTGACCACGTAGCTCGCCGCTCCAGCCGAGGTCGTCCACGACAGCTCGGCCTGGGTGTTGCCGGCGGTGGCCGTCAGGCCGGCGGGCGGCGCGGGCGGCGCGATGGGCGTGGCGGACGCCTCGTTGGAGTTCACGCTGGCGCCGCTCGCGTTGACCGCGACGACCACGTAGAAATAAGCCGTGCCGTTGCTGAGGCCGGAGTCCGGGAAGCTCGTGCCTGTGATGCCCGTCTGCACGCTGGCATAGCCGCTACCGCTAACCACCGAGCGCTTGACCATGTAGGAGACGGCGCCCGGCACTGCGGTCCAGGCCAGCCCGACCTGCGCGCTGCCAGGGCTAGCCAAGAGGTTGGTGGGCGCGGCAATGGGCTTGGCGCTCACCTCGCTCGAATTGGCACTGACGCCCGTGTCGTTGACCGCGGTGACCACGTAATAATAGGGAGTGTTGTTCGCGAGGCCGGGGTCGGTCCAAGTGGTGCCGGCGCAGCCCGTCTGCACGTTGGTGTAGCCGCTGCCGCTGGTCCCGGAGCGGCGGATCGTGTAGGAAACGGCGCCCGCCGAGGCAGTCCAGGTGAGCGTGATCTGCGAGGTGCTGGACGTGGCCGTGAGACCCGTGGGCGGCGCAATCGGCCGAGCGCTGGCCTCGTTGGAGTTGGCGCCGGTGCCGCTGCCGTTGTTCGCGGCGACCACGAAGTAATAGATCGTCCCGTTGGTCAGCCCCGTGGCGGGGTAGCTCGTGCCGGTGGCGCTGGTAGAAAGGTTGGTATAGGTGCCACCCGGCGAGATCGCGCGCCGGACGGTGTAGGAGGTGGCTCCCGGGGAGGCGGTCCAAGAAAGCGTGGCCTGCGCGTCGCCGGGCGTGGCCGTGAGCCCGGCCGGGGCCGCCGGCGGGGGAATGGGCGTGGCGCTCGCCTCGGTCGAGTTGACGCTGGTGCCGGCGTTGTCGTTGCGCGCGACGACGGCATAGTAGTAAGGGGTGCCGTTAGCCAAGCCAGTGTCCACGTAGCTCGTGGCGGTCACGTTGGAAGCCACGTCGGCGTAGGAACCCGTGGCCGTTCCGCGGCGCACCGTGTATTTGGTAGCGCCCGCCGGGGCGGCCCAATTGAGCGTCACCTTCGCATCCCCCGGCGTGGCGGAGAGCCCGGTGGGCGCGGCGATGGGCTTGGCGCTGGCCTCCGCGGAGTTGGCGCTGGAGCCCGAAGAGTTCACCGCGGCGACCACGTAGTAGTAGAGCTTGTTGTTGGTCAGTCCCGGGTCGGGATAAGTCGTGCCGGTGACGGAGGTGGCCACGTTGGCGTAGCCGCTGCCGGCGGTTTCGGAGCGCTTGATCGTATAGGAGGCCGCGCCGGCGGAGGCGGCCCACGTCAGCGTCGCCTGGGCCGTGGACGCCGTGATGCTCACGCTGGTAGGAGGCGCGATGGGAATGACGCTCTTCTCGGCGGAGGCGCTCCCCTCCCCCGTCGTGTTGGAGGCGGAGACCACGAAATAGTAGGCGGTGCCGTTGGTCAGGCCCGAGTTGGTGTAGGTGGTCGCCGTGATCCCACTGGCCACCACCGCGTAAGGGCCGCCCGCCACCGCGGCCCGGCGCACCACGTAGGAGCTCGCGCCGGTCACCGCGGTCCACGACAGCGCAGCCTGCGCGTTGCCGGGCGTGGCCGTCAGCCCGGTGGGCGCGGCCAAGCCAGAGTTGGAAGCGGTCACGTTGTCGAACGTCGCCGTGGCCAAGGCGCTCGTGCTGTCGCCCACCACGGCAAAGCCGACGGTTGGACTGCCGGTCATCGCCAGAGTCACGGTGCCCACCGTGGTCCAGTTTCCGGCTGCGCCCGTAGCCGAGGTGGACGCCGTGAACACGTTGCCCGCGCGCGCTAGCTTCAGCCAAGTAGGCGCGCCGACCGCCGCCGCGCTGCTCGCGTTGAGCGTCTTGGCGCTGCCCGCGGTCGAGCGGCTTTCCAAGGTCGCCAGGCCGCCCGCCGCGGCGCCCACGGAGAAGAACGCCTGCTTGGCATTGGGCGCGAAGCTCTCGCGCACCGTCAGGCCGGCGCGCGCCCCGGCGCCCCCGCCCGTCAGGGTGGCTAGGCGCGCGGTGATCGCGCCGTCGCCGGGCAGCGAGAGGTGGGCGTAGTGCTGCGCGTCGGAGCGCCCCCCGGTGGGGTCTTGGCCCGCGCCCTTCACCGTGAACGTGGAGCTCGCGTAGGTCGTCGCCCCCAGTGCGCCCACGCTGGCCGCCTCGCCCAGGTCGCGGTGCGCCCACGGCGCGGGCGGGGCCGACGCGTTGGCCGCGGTGGTGGCGCTGACTTGGTTGCTCAGCGCCGAGGCGTTGCCGGCGGTGTCGAAGGCCTTGATGGTGAACGTGTAGGCCGTGCTCGCGGTGAGGCCCGAGTCGATGTAGTCCAGCGCGTTGACCGTGGCCACGGGCGTGCCGCCGCCGTTGCGGAAGATCTGGTAGGCCGTGACGCCGATGTTGTCGCTTGAACCCGGCCACGTCAGCTTGACCGACACGTCCGAGGGCGTGGGCGGGTTCGCGACCAGCGCGGCGGGCGCGACCGGCGCCGTGGAGTCTGTGATCGCCCCCGCGGTGAGCGCCACGGAAGCAAACACGGCCGCGCAAGCCGCGCCTGGCTTCTTGGATGTCACCGCCAGGCCGAGGTAGGCGTTGCTCGTCCAGCCCGAGGCCGGGCACGCTCCCACCAAGGTCCACGTCACCCCGTCGGCCGACTGGTAGCCGAAAAGGCTCGCCCCCACCCGCTTGACCTTGATCCAATACGGGAAGGCCGCCGCCGTGCCCGCGCTGGCCGAGGTCGCCGCGCCGCCAGCGAGCTGGCGCTGGCCGAAGGCCAGCGCCCGGTTGGCCGCCAGGCTCATCATCGCGTAGGGCGCGTCCGGCGCGAGCGAGGCGCGGATCATCACGGCGGCCTTGGCGGCGTTGTCGGTGTTCTGCACCGAGGTGACCTTGGCGAGCACCTCGCCGTCAGCCGCCAGCGTCTGGTAAGCGAAGTGGAAACCGTCCGCAGTCGCGCCCGCGGCGATGTCGGTGCCCTCGCCACCGAGCGTGAAGGTGCCCGAGCTCTGCGTGGCCGTGCCGCCCACGGTGACCGTGCCTATGTCCTGATGCTGCCACGGCGAGGGCAGCGTGGCCGCCGCGGTGGTGACCGACACCACGTTGCTCGCCGCCGACACGTGGTTGGTGGGCGAGGCCAAGTCAAAGGCCTTCACCGTAAACGTGTAGGCCGTCGCCGGCGTCAGCGTGCCGTCCACGTAGGAGGTCTGGTAGCCAGGCACCATGCCCACCTTCGTGCCACCGCGGTAGATGTCGTAGCCTTGCACGCCTACATCGTCGAAGGAGGGCTGCCACGTGAGCTTGGCCCATGAATCCGCCGAGCCGGCCAGGGTGAGCGAGCCGGGCGCGCCCGGCGTGCCCGCGTCGGAGACGGTCCCGGGCGTCATGCTCGCGTTGTCCAGCGTGGCCTTGTAAACCACGCTGCCCGCCTGGGAGGAGGTCGCCGCCAAGCCCACATACACGATCGCCGCCATCGGCACGGTGTCGCTCCACACGTATTGCCAGTTGGTGCCGTCGGGGGAAACGAAGCCGATGAGCGAGCTTCCCGTGCGCACCAGCTTGAGCCAGCGCGGCGGGGCGATGTTGGGCGCCGTGTAGGTCGTGCTCGCGGCTCCGGTGGCGGTGCGGCGCAGGAAGAGCGCGCCACCCGCGGGCGTGACGAGCACGGACGCATGCGCGGAGCCGGCCGCGAGGCTTTCGCGGACCATGATGCCCGCCTTGCCGGTTGTAACCGCGCCGCCAGCCGTGGTGGTGAGCGAGGCCAAGCGCGCGATGACCTGACCGTCGCCGGAAAGCGTCGCGTAGGTGAAGTGGAACGCGTCGGCCGCGCCGCCGATGTCCGGCCCCGCGCCATTGACCGTGTAGGTGCCACTCGCATAGCTCCCGCTGCCGGCCGCGCCAACCGCGCCCACGTCGGCGTTCTGCGTGAAGGTCTGCGCGAAGGAGCCAGGCGTGCAGAGGGCAAGCCCCCAGGCCAAGGCCGCGCCAAAAAGGAGTCGTTTGAACGAGGAGGCCCAAGGCCGAGTCCCTCGCCCCGCACGGGCATCCGAGGTGTGCATGGGCGGACATTGAGGTATCGAGGCACAAACATGACAACAGAAATTTCTGAAAAATTTTCGCGCAAAACTGCATTCATTTTCCGGTCCTGAGGCGCTGCCCCGCGAGAGAGCGCGAGGGGTCACTGGGCATAACCGTTCGTCTCATCTCGCGCAGTCGCCGGCGCAGAGACCTTTCCACCATTTAATTCCTACCTTTGTCTCCATGGCCGCCCCTCTAAATTGGTGGAGCCTAGGGGATTCGAACCCCTGATTCGCTCGGACGGCGTCCAGGGGTATCTGAGGACGTTGGTTTCTTCCAGCGAATCCCGAAGATTATTTTCGCGGAACGGCGTTGAACAGCCGTGAACGTTCACAGTTTCGTTCACATAGGGCCAGGGCGCGCCCGGCTGTGGTCGTGCCGGTGCCGGAGATGCCCATCCCCACGGTCGGAAGCGGGCGAGGCGATTGGCATGCGGCCGGGGATTTATCGGGCGGGCGGAAGGGCGATCGAGGCCGGCGGACCCGCATGGAGGAGCACCAGAAACGAAGGGCACGCGCCGCCCTTCGCACATCCTCCCTTCAAGGGGGGCGCACGACCACCGCGATGCCGGCGCGGGAGCACGACGGTCACTTGCCGGTCACCGCCGAATTCGAGGACGGCAGGAACTTTGTTCCCTGGCGCGAAAAGCGGGCTTCCAGCTCGCGGGTCATTTCCAGCCAAGGCGGCAGCTTGCACCCGCGGTGCGAGCAGATCGCGTCGCGCACCGCCGCCACCAGGGGCTGATAGTCGAGATAGTGCGCCTCGCAAAACAACCGCCAGGCCAGCCGCTCGTCCACGAGGCCGGAGCTGATGCACGCCTCCAGGTTGTCGAAGAATCCCACCAGCTTGGCAAAGGCGGCGCGACCCGGCGGTTCCGGCTCCTCCAGCGGGCGCACATAATAGGAAACGAGCGCCGCGGCGGCCGGGCCGCCGTGCGCCTGGTCACGGCACAGGGAATAGACCCTGTCGCGCACCGCCACCATGTCGTCGCTCCACCAGACCTCATGGAGTCGCGTCGCCTGGGCGCGGCCGGACATGCGCCGCTGCTGAAAGAAGGTCCAGAACGAGAGCGACAGCGACAGCGAAAAGATCGACAGCGAGGGGAGCGAAATGATTTCAGCGAAGGTCATTCGGATGCGCGTCGGTTCGCCCACAGTCATCCTCCGGCAGGCAAACCGTCAACGGAGCGGTGCATCCGCCGCCGCGAACCGCGAAGCATTCGGATTTGACCCGTCCGTTCGAGGCGCGGAGTTGCGGGGGAGCTTACGGTTCCGAAGCGTCAGCGCAGCCGCGACTCCTGCCGGCCGCCGAGCCGGGGATGCTTGGCGTCGGGCACATGGACGAGGGAGAAGTTTGCGTCGGGCATCCCTTGGCTGATCAGGAGGAAGCGAATCAAATCGGCCGCGCCCTCCAGCAGCCGGGCGTGGACGAGCGGGCCGCAGTCCACGGGCACGAAACCGATCTGCTCCGCCAGCTCTCCCACCGTGCGCCGTGCGCCCGCGTCGTCGGCGGCGACGAAAACGCTCACCTTGTGCGGACGAATGTCCCCCGGGCAAAGCTCGAAGACTTCCATCGGCAGCGTGTTGAACGCCTTGACGACCTTGGCCCCGGGCGCTTCTGCGGCCAAGACTTCGGCCAGCGAGCGGGTGATCGGCGGATACACGAAGTCCGCGGGCACGTCCTGGTTGTTCATGTCCACGATGACCTTGCCGGCCAGGACCGAGGCGTCGGTGAGAACTTCCGCCGGCGGCACGCCGCGGGCGGTATAAACGAGCACCTCCCCGAAACGAGCCGCCTCGTCGTTGCTCCCGGCGCGGACCCTTTCCGCCGCTCCCTCTCCCACGGACGGTGCCAAGTCCACCGCGGCCTGGGCTTTGGCCGGGTCACGGGCGCCGAAGCACACCTCGTGGCCCACCTGCGCGAAGACCAAGCCGAGCGCGCGTCCCATGTTGCCAGTGCCGAGAATGCCAATCTTCATGCGTTGCATCAGATCGGTTTGATTGCCTCGCACAAGGTGCCTTTCGGGCGTTTGCCATCTCCCACCTTTGAATCACCGCCGCCCTGTCCAGGCGAGTTGGTCTGCGTCCAACGGATTGCCAACGACGGCGGCTTCGGCTTGGACCAGAGCGGCGTTGACGGACCGGGCGAGCGGGAAAAAGCCGGCGTGGCCGCCGCGACGGTTTCCACCTTCTCGGCACATGTCGGCGACGCGCTTTCCACTCGGGCCGACGGCATTATCTCGGCTGCCAACCCCACCGCCCACCGCCGCGGCGGGCGCGTGGGAATGAGCGCCAAGGAAGTTGACCGCCACAGGCTGGCTCCCCGGGATTCTCCGGCCAAGGATTCACCTTGAGGGGGCGGCCGGCCGGCCTCCCGCCGCGCCACCGCTGGGTGCCCTCGGAGTCGCATGGCGGCCTCGCCCGAAAGGGGGAGGTCGCGACCGCCCGCACTGCCAATGGTCTCCAGCCATTGCGCCGCCACACTGCCAGCATGAACGCCCCTGTCCCCGCCGACCATCGTTTCACCAAGCTGCGCCCCGAGAACGCCGCGCTGTTGCTCATCGATCACCAGACGGGCACGATGTCCTTCGGATTGCAGGATCTCGACCCGGTGAACCTCAAGAACAACGCGCTTTGGCTCGCCGAGGCCGCCCGGGTGCACGACCTCCCGATCATTCTCACCACGAGCAACGCGGAGGGCGCCAACGGACCGATCTTCCAGGAACTGCTCGACGCCTGCCACGGCGCGCCAGTGATCCCGCGCATGATCATCGACGCGTGGCAGGACCCGAAGTTCGTCGAGGCCGTCCGGGCCACCGGCCGCCGCCAGCTCGTGATGGCGGGCGTGACCGCCGACGTGTGCCTCACCTTCCCCGCCGTGGGCGCGGCGGGCGACGGCTTCGACGTGTATGCGGTGATGGACGCCTCGGGCACCGTCAACGCCCACGCGCTGCACGCGGCCATGTTCCGCATGAGCCAGGCGGGCGTGAAGATCGCCAACACGAACATGGTGCTCGCCGAGCTGCAGCGCGACTGGGCGCTGCCCACCGGCGCCGCCACGGGCGGGGTGTATGCGCGGCGCCTGCCCAACTTCGGCTACATCTTCCAGCAACTCCTCCACCACGGCATCGGCACGAAATGAGGCTGGCCGTCTCGCCGGAGAACAAGCCGCCGATCTTCGCCGCCGAATCTTATGATTGATCAGGGCCCCGATTCCACCGTCCGCGTGGTGATCGTCCACGACTCATGGGACGGACACACCGCGGCCATCGCCGAATTGATCGCCGAGGGCGCGCGATCGGTGCCCGGCGCCGCGGCGGAGTTGCACCGCGCCAACGAAGCCACGCGCGAGCACCTGCGCGGGTGCGGCGCGCTCGTGATGGGCAGCCCGGTGCATCAGCGCACGATGTCGTGGCCGATGAAGCGGTTCGTGGACCTCGTGTGCGAGCCGGCGTGGTTTTACGACGAACTCGTCGGCCGCGTGGGCGCGGTCTTCACCACCGGCGGCGGCCACGGCGATGCGGGCGGCGGCTGCGAGCTCGCGCAGCTTTCGATGCTGGGCAATCTCGCCGCGTGCGGGCTGACGCTCGTCACCTTCCCGAAGAACTCACCCGGCTTCGGCCGCCACGGGATGCACTGGGGACCGCATTTCCGCATCACCGGCGAGGACATGGTGCCGCGCCCGCCGGAGGACGTGGCGGCCGAGGGGCGCGACGCCGCCTTGGCCCACGGTCAGAACATCGCGCGCGCCGCGGCGCGGCTGCGAGGAATGCAGCTCGCGAGCGCGCCCGGCTGGCCCACGCTGGAAGTCATCGCGCAACGCCGCGCGCGCGAAACAGCGGCCGGGCACTGAATTTCCGATCCATGCCAAACGATTCCACCAAGGACGAATCCGAGATCCGCGCGCTGGTCGCCCGCTTCGCGGACGCCGCCATGCGCAATGATCCCGCCGCCTTTGGCGCGCTCTGGGACGCGGACGGAGAGTGGCGGATCGGCGAGCCGCTGCCGCTCGCCGTGCGCGGGCGCGACGCCATCGTCGCGGCCTTCGCCAAGCTGATGAGCCAATGGGACTTCTTCGCCCACGTGCCCAGCTCGATTCTCATCGAGGTGAGCGGCGACGCGGCGCGCGCCCGCTGCGTCGTCGAGGAGACCGGCATGAAAACGTCCGCCGCGAAGTCCTACCACAACCTGGCCTTCTACCTCGACGAGCTGCGCCGCCGCGAGGGCCGCTGGGTTTTCGCGTCGCGGTTCTACCACTACCTTTGGATAGACGACCGGCCGGTAACCGGCCGCGCCTTCCCGCCGCCGCGCCTGCCAGCGGCGGTCGGGATTCCGGCAAGCCGTCTCGGTGACGCACCATGATCGCCTCGCGCGTGCCCATCGCCCGCGGTGGGCTTTCCAACCGCGCTTTTGCCGCCTTGGATGCGTTTTGCCGGCGCCCGCGCGCCCTCCGCTTGCTTCCCGACTCCACGCACTTCGTGGTCGCCTTCCCTGGTCACGTTGCCTTCTGAGCCGCGCCTTGGGATGAGGCGACGCGGGAGAAGGGGGCGAGATGGTCAGACGACTCAGCGGTCCAGGCGGAATTCTTTCCGGAGGCTTCGGTCAACGCGCGCGGACGGCAGCCACCGGCGTAACCGCCCCAGCAGCCGGGCTTGCGCACCGACGGGGAGGCGCATTCGGTGCTTGCCTTCCACGGCGTCCAGCACCGCTTCCGCCACGCCTTCCGGCGCGGGGGCGGCGGCGATCTTTTCCGCGATCACGATCGCCTGCCTGGGCGAGCACCGCGCCTACGCAAGCGCCGACCGATGCGTCGTCCCGCACGTCCAGCGGGAGAAGCTTCACGCCGGCCGACGGCTCCACCCGCGCCGGCTGGCGCGCTCCGCCGAAGACGTGGTAGCCCCGCCGCGTGAATAACTCGGCGGCGGCCCCCCGGTCCCCAGACCGGGAGGTTTCCCGGCCCTTCAACCGGCGCCCTCGCGCCGACCGGTTCTCGCGGAGCGTCCTTTCCCCTCCGCGCGCAGAGCGTCGGGTTCCTCGCTCGGAGCCATTCCGCAACGCCGCAGGATTGCGAGGGTTTCCTCCGGCGACTTGGTCATCGGCAGACCGGGGGGCGGCAGGGTGCGGGTCGCGGCGGGAGTGCCAAGAGCGACCACGGACTCCTCGAAACCGGCGGGCGCGTAGAAGTTGAGGAGGCGCGCCGTTTCGCTGTCCACCCGGAAGCTATGCACGGTCCCGCGCGGGATCGTGACGAAGTCACCGGCCTTCGCTTGGAGCGTGGCATCGCCCGCGCGGAAGGTGATCTCGCCTTCGAGCAAGTAGAACGCCTCGTCCTGGGCGTGGGTGTGTGACGGCGGCCCGCTGCCGCGCGGGCAGAATTCCTCCATGAGCGAGTAGATTCCACCCGTCTGCGCGCCGTGAGCCAGGATGAGCCACAGAATATCCACCTGCCAATAGGCGGGCGCATCGTTGCGGCCGGTCACGGCAGCGCCCGCCGGCGGCGGAGATGCGGAAACGGGTGGCATCTTACTTGGCGGCGGCCTTTGCTTGGCGGCGCACGGCTTCCTGGTTGTTCGACAGCATGGAATAAAACGGCAGGTGCTGGCGGAACGTTTCCAGCGTGCCGGCCGCCGTGGGCCGCCGCCAGTCGCTTTGCAGGTCGGCGGCGATGGCGGCCCAGTTGGTGACGATGCAGCCCGCCTGCACTAGGCGCATGGACGCCGTCAGCTCGCTCATCAGATCCCAGCAGCCACTGGCGTCATACACGCAGTAAACGTCGTAACCCGCCGCCAACGCCGAGAGCGCCGGGAACATCAGGCACACGTCGCTGGTCACGCCCGACATGATGAGCTTCTTGCGACCGGTCTTTTCCACGGCGTTGACGAAGCGTGGGTCGTCCCAGGCGTTGATCATGCCGGGGCGCGCGATGTAGGGCGCGTCCGGGAACATCTCGAGCAGCTCGGGCATGAGCGGGCCGTTGGGACCCTCGGCGTAGGAGGCCGTCAGCACGGTAGGAAGCGCGTGGGTTTTGGCGGTCTCGGCCAAGGCGAGAACGTTGGAACGGAATTGGTCGAGGCGGATGTCCTGCACGCCGAGCATCGTGCCGGTCTGGTGGTCGATGAGCAGCACGGCGCAGTTGTCGGCGGTCAGGCGCTCGGTGTAACGGGAAGCGGGGGCGGTGGGCATAAATAAGAGGTTTGGGGGTTGGTCGGCGTGAACCGCGGCCGCCCCCGGGTCGGCGGGCGAGGCGCTGTTGGGGGTGCGGTTTTCGTCTGCCGGAGAAGTTCCCGCGCGTTTCCCGAGGCGCCATTGTTCCTCTGCCCAGAAGCCTTCCTACCCATTCGGAGGACGGCCGTTCAGTTCTCCGAAGCAAGCTGCGCCGATGGAAGGGTGGCTCCGCGCCGTCGGTGAAACGCAAGACTTCCGGCGAACTTTTCCCCTCGCGCGGCGCTTTCTCCTGGCTAGGCCGGACTCGCGACAGGCACCCTTTCCCCTCGGCCTGAAGGCCGGGCGTTGTCATTGCGTCGGCCCAGCCATTCACCGGCGGCCTCCGCACGACCTTCGTGGATGCAACGCAAAACCAAGTGAGAGTTTTCGCTTCGTTTTGCGTTTTACGCAGCCATCTCTCGCCGCCCAGCCGATGTTCAGCTCGCGGTCGTCCCGTCAGCCGGGTTCTTCTCCGCAGACGTTTTTTCGTTTCCAAAGGGCACGCGCAGCCAGACCTGGGTGCCCGCGTCGGGGGCGCTTTCCACCTTCAGGGAACCGCCGGCCTGCGCCGCCCGCTCCTGCATTCCGCGCAGGCCGAAGCTGCCGGCGGGACGGTCCGGGGACGTTGCTCGCGAATCCCCCGGGAAGCCTCGGCCGTCGTCCTGCACCAGGGCGCACACCCAGCCGGGGCGCGCGGCGTCGAAGCCCACCTGCACCGCCACGGATTGCGCGTCGGCGTGCTTGAGCGCGTTGTGGATTGCCTCCTGGCAGACGCGCAGCACCTCGTGCCGCGCCTCTGGCGCGAGCAATGCGACGGCGTGGGAATCCACTTCCAGCGTGAAGTCGAGCGCATCCGTGTTCACCGTCTGGACGAACTCGGCCAGCGCCGCGCGCAGGTCGCCGGCGGGTTGCTCGCGCGCCGTCTGCCCGCGCAGCTCGGCGATGAGCGTGCGGGCGTCGGCCAAGCCCTGCCGCACCACGCCGAGCGCGCCTTGCAGCCGCTCGCGGACGAAAGTGCCTTCGGCGACTTCGTCTTGCGCCGAGTTCAGTTCGAAGCCCACGGCGAAGAGCGCCTGCGCGCAGGTGTCGTGCAGCTCGCGCGCGATGCGCGTGCGCTCGGCCAGCACGGCGGCGAAGCGGGCGTGGAGCTGGCGCTGGCGCAGCCAGAACGCGCCGGCGCCCGCCAGCACCGCCGCGAGGGCCGCCAGCGCCGCAAACCAGCTCGTCTGGTAGAAGCGCGGGCGCAGCACGAAGGCGAGCGCCGCGCCCGCGTCGTTCCACACGCCGTCGTTGTTGCAGGCGCGCACCTCGAAGCGGTAGTCGCCCGGCGGCAGCGCCGTGTAGAAAGCCGCGCGCCGCGTCCCGGCGTCCACCCAGCCGGGATCAAAGCCGACGAGCCGGTAGCGGTAGCGCACCCTTTCCGGCGCGGTGAGCGACAGTCCCGCGTAATCAAATTGCAGCCGCCGCACGCCGGGACCGAGATGCAGCGTTTCCGCGCCGGCGGGGTTCAGGCGCGGCGCCTCGTCGTCCACCATCAAGCGCTCGACCAGCACCGGGGGCAGCACCGCGTTGCGCCGCAGGCGGGCGGGATCCACTCGCACCACGCCCTTGGTGGTCGGGAACCACAGCCGTCCGGCGGCGTCGCGGCAGCCGGCCGGGTTGAACGCGCCGTTGCACTCCGCGCTGCGCATGCCGTCGCTCGTGCCGTAGGAAACGCAGTTCACCGCGCCGCGGCGCTCGTCGAAGAACTCGGCCAGCTCTGCCTTGGGCACGCTGTAAACGCCTTGGTTGCAGCTCATCCAAAGGCGGTCGCCAGCTTCCAGGATGACATAGGCCGTGTCGTGGAAGAGTCCTTGCCGCGCGGTGCACGCCCTCGAAAGGAGCTGGCCGGGCAGACGCCGACGGATTCCCTGCTCGATCGTGCCGACCCAAAGCGTGTTGGCCGCGTCCAGGAAAAGCGCCGCGACGCGCCCGGTCAGCGGCCGGCCGTCGGCCGTGGGCACGGTTTCGATCGCGCCGTCGCGCCACCGGTTGAGACCGCCGCGGGTGCCGATCCACAGGCCGCCCTCGCCGTCGGCGCAGAGCGCGAGGACGGCGTTGCTGGCCAAGCCTTCCTTGGCGGTGTAGAAGCCCGTCTGGCGGCCGCGCTCGAAGCGGTAGAGCCCCGCGCTGGTGCCCGCCCAGAACTCCCCCGGCACGCGCTCGCACATCGTGCCGGCCCCGCCGGCCAGCGCAATTTCCTCCGGCGCGCCCGGCAAAGCGTCCGGGCCGGCACCCGGCGCCGCCCGCCGGCGGAGCAGGTAATCCGCCGTGCCGAAGCAGAGGGCGCCCGTGGCATCCTCGAAGAGCGAGATCACGAAACTTCCCAGCCCCTCCTTGCCGGAACGAGCCGGCGGGCTGTCCTCGGGCCGGAAACGGTGGTCAGAAGGTCCCTGCCTCCCCAACCCGTTGGGGGTTCCCACCCAGACCGAGCCGTCGCGCCGGCTCGCCATCACCACGCGGGCTTGGTCGTCCGGCAGGCCCTCGGCGGTGGCGAAGGTGGCGAAGTTCACGTCGGCGAGCCGGCACAATCCGCCGCCGGTCGCCAGCCAAAGGTTCCCCTCGCGATCCTCAAAAATTTTGAGGATGCGGTCGTCGGGCAGGCCGTCGCGCACGCGCAGCCCCTGCCATTCGTCCGTTCCCGCGCGGCGCCGCCAGACGCCGCCCTTGAGGGTGCCCGCCCACAGGTTGCCGTCGCGGTCCTCGCCCAGCGCAATGATCGCCTGGCCGCCCAGCTCGGCCACAGCGACGGGAACGAAGCGGTTCGCGCCCCCGTCCAGCCGCGCGAGGCCGGCGCGCGTGCCCGCCCAGAGCTCGCCGGAAGCGGTCCGCAGCAGGGCTTGGACTTGCCCGTTGGGCAAGCCCTCCGCCTCGGTGAAGCTTTGGGCTTCGCCCGGCGTCGCGGGCAGGTGGTAAACACCCGCGTCGGTGCCGAGCCACACGCCCTCCGCGCCGTCGGCGGTGATCGCGCGGGCCGGACGCAGCGCCAGCGCGGGCGGACCTGGCCAGGGTCGCAGTCGTCCGTTGTGGACCTGCCGCGGGCCGCCCTCGCGGGCACCGATCCAAACGGTTTCGCCGGCCGTCCCCAGGCAAAGCGCGTTCGGAGAAGCGGGAGAGGCCGCGCCCATCGGTTCCGGCCGGGCGAACCGACCATCCGGCTGCCGGCAAAGCAGGTCACCCTCATAGGTGGCGACCCAAAGCCGTCCGCGGCCGTCGGTCTGGAGGTCGATCACCCGGCTGCTGGTCAGCGTTTCGGTGTTGGCGCGGGTGAAGACCTCGAACCGGATCCCATCGAAGCGCACCAGTCCCTCCTCGGTGCCAAGCCAGAGAAAGCCATCCGGAGTTTGCGCAATTGCGCGGATGGAATTTTGCGGCAGGCCTTGCTCCTGGCCCCAGGATTTCATCCGATACTGGGTGATCTCCCGCTCGGCGTCGAGCCCAAGGGAAGGCGCGGCGCCCAGCGGCAGCAGCAGCGCCATCCAAATCCTGGACGCTTCGACGCTGAGGCCGCGCTTGCGCCGTCTGATGGGAAGGCGGGAATAGTTCAAAAGTTGTTCAAAGTTCAATGACCCCGCGCTTGGTGGCGACATTCACCGCCTCGGTGCGCGAGAGCACGCCGAGCTTGGCGAAGAGCGCCTTGAGGTGCGCCTTCACGGTGCTCTCGGTGATGTTCAGCAGGTCGGCGATCTCCTTGTTCGCCTTGCCGCGCGCCACGGCTCGGAGCACCTCGACCTCGCGCGCCGTCAGCCGCTCCTTGGAAACGTAGGCGGCCAGCTTTGTCGCCACGCGGCTAGTCACCACCGTTTCGCCGGCGTGGAGGCGGCGGATGGCGTCGAGCAGCTCGTTCCGCGGCACGTCCTTGAGCAGGTAGGCGTTGGCCCCGGCGCGCATGGCCTGGAAGACTTCTTCCTCGCCCTCGTAGGTGGTGAGGACCAGGAGGCGGGCGCGCGGGTCGAGCGCACGGATCGCCCGCACCGCGCCCACGCCGTCGTGGCGGCCCATCTTGAGGTCGAGCAAGGTCACGTCGGGCCGGTGCCTTTGCCACTGCGCGACCGCTTCCGCGCCGTCGGCCGCCGTGGCGACTACGCGCATGTCCCGCTGCTGCTCGACCATCGCGACGATGCCCTCGCGCACGACCGGATGGTCGTCGCTCACGATCACGGTGATGGCTCCGGGGTCTTTCTTTTTCATGCGGCGGGCGTTTGGCGGGGAAGAAACAGGCGCAGGGCGGTGCCCGCGCCCGGCGCGGACTCGATTTGGAAACTGCCGCCGCAATCCGCCGCGCGCTCGGCCATGCCGCGCAGACCGATGCCCCGGCGCGGGGCCTGCGGATCGAAGCCCGCGCCGTCGTCGCGCGCGGTGAGCGCGAGGCCGCGCTCGCTCCACTCCAACCCAAGCCGGAAAGATCCGGCGCCCGCGTGGCGCAGGGTATTGGTAAGCGCCTGCTGAACGAATTTCACCACGGCCCAGTCCGCCTCCGGCGACAGCGCGCCGGGCGCGCCGGTCTCGCCGGCTTCCACGCGCAGGCCGGTGCCCGCGGTGAGGTGGTGCGCCAACTCTTGCAGGCGCTCCGCAATGGGCCCCGCCGGTCCCGGCGGGCGCAGGGCGTGGACGGAGCGGCGCGCTTCCTCCAGGCCCTCGCGGGCGATGTCGCGGACGCGATCCATCACGCGCCGCACCTCGGCGGGATCGCCTTCCTCCAGCGCGCCCTCCAGCACGCCGAGCTGGGTGAGCACGCCCACGAAGCCCTGCGCGAGCACGTCGTGCAGGTCACGGGCGATGCGCTGCCGCTCGGCGAGCACCTCGCCCGCGCGCGCCCGCTCGGCCAAGCGCGTCAATTCGACGGCCAGCGTGGCGAGCTGGGCCAGCGCCTGCGCCAGCGCCGGCTCCTCGGGCCGCGCGCGGCGCGGCGCTTCGTAGAAACGCACCCCGAGGAATCCCAGCACGCTCCCGCCGGCCAGCAGCGGCGCGATGAGCAGGGAGCGCACGCCGGCGCGCGAAAGCCAGCCGTGGTGCTCAAGGAGCGGGTCGTTCTCCACGTCGGCGATCTCCACCGGCCGGCGCGTGGCGACAAGCACGCGCCAGAACCCGTTGAGATCCGCCGGGAACGGCTCGACCGCGCTGGGGTGACCGAGTTGGTCGGCGCCCGTGAAGACGCGGCCCTCGTGGCAGGTCGCGTGCAGGGAGAGCGTGTCGGACGCGGGATCGTGGAAATACAGCGTGGCCGCCGGCGCGTGCAGCGCCTCGGTGACGGCGGTGAGCACCTGCCCGAGGAAGGAGTCCAACGCCGGGTCGGCCGAGAGGAGCGAGAGCGTGCGCGCGAGCGCGATCGTCTGCCCGAGGGCGACCTCCTCGGCCCGCCGCCGCGCGGCGACCTCCTCCTCCAGCGCCTGGTTGGCGCGGGCCAGCTCGGTGGCGCGCTGCTGGGCGGCCTGCTCGCGTTCGCGGGAAACGGCCAGCGCCTTCGCCTCCTCGCCGAGGCGGATCAGCTCGAGGGCGAGGGTGAACTGCTGGGCGAGCGCGGCGGCGCTCTCGACCTGCGTGTTGCTCGCCGGCTCCGCGCGGCGCAGGGCAAAGGCGAAGAAGCCGCGCGTTTCCCCGCGCACCCGCAGCGGGAATTGCCACGAGACCCGGTGCCCCCGCGCGGTGTGCCAGGCGTGTGCCTGCGGCCAGACGCGGCGCAGCTCGTCGTCCATCTCCACCTGGTGATGGCTCATGGCGCAGATGCGGCTGAAGATGCCGGCGGGATCGCGGGCGCTCGCCTCGGCGAAGGTTCCCAGGAAGAAATCGCCGGCGATTTCCGCCAGGGTGAACAGCCGCCCGTCGTCCACCACGGCGACGGGACGCATCACCGTGCCATTCTCCTCCCGTAGGATCACGGCCGCGGCGTCGGCCTGGAAAGCCTGCGCGCTTTCGAGGAGCAGCGCCGTGACGAAATCCTCGAACTGGCTCGGGTCGGCCACGCGGTCCAGGCCCCGGCGCAGGGAATCGTTGACCTTGGCCAGCTCGGCGGCGCGTTCCTCGGCGGCCTGCTCGCGCGCGCGCACCACGGCCGTTTCCCGGGCCTTCTCGGCCAGGCGGACCATCTCCAGCGCCAGCGTCGCCTGCCCGGCCAGCGCGCGGGCGAGCTCGATGGCCGGCGCGGTAAGATCGAAGGGCCGGTCGAAGGCCAGCCCGATGAACCCAACCGGATCGCTTCCGCGCAGCAGCGGGAAGTGGATCACGCTGCGGTGGCCCTGGGCGAGATGCCATTCCCCGGCGCCGGCGGCCATGCCCGGTTCGGCCGATTGGATTTCCTGCACCGCGTAGCCGTTCGGATGGTGGAGCATTTGCTCCCAGCCGTCTCGGAATTCGCTGAATTCGAACGGCCTCCGCCACATGGCCAGCCGCGGGTCGCGGGCGAGGTCGGCGGGGGCGCGGTCGAGGATGATCGCCCGCATCCGCACCGCCGCCGGGGAGACGGCCTGGAACAACGCCGCGCTGACGGCCCCGGTCTGCTCCACGAAGGCCATGAGCACGGCTTCGATGGACCGGCCGACGTCATCGAGGCCGGCCATCCGGGCGACGGAGCCGCGGAGCGCCTCGTTGGCCTTGGCCAGCTCGGCGGCGCGCTCCTCGGCGGCCTGCCCGCGTCGGCGGGCCTCGGCGAGCGGCCCTTCGCTCCCGGTCGTCACGGAACCGGCGGCCGCTCCGCGCGGGCTCGTCGGTCTCATGGAGGAAGGCATGAACGGAAGAGTCGGCACGGGAAAAAATATTTCCTCGTTTCCTGGCCTCGGCGCGAGCACCTTTTGCGGGCGCAGGGCCGGAAACCGGCTTTCGCTTCCGCGCGCGCGCTAAAATTGCCGGCCAGCGTCAAGCAAGCGGGGTTCATTGTGCACGGAAGTTTCTCTCGGTCAGGCAACTTTAGTCCGGTCGTTCGCTCAGGGGGTCGCGTCGGGCAGCACCTTGACCGAGGCCGTGGCGCCGACCTTGAGGGGCAGCGCGGCGGCCTCCTCCCCGAGGCGCACTCGCACCGGGAAGCGCCGCGTGAGGCGCACCCAGTCCACCGTGGGCGCAATGTCGGGCAAGCCCGCCTGCGTGGCGAAGTCGGCCGAGGCGATGGCCCACCCGGTGCTCTCCACCGTGCCCTCGAAGGCGCGCCCCGGCAGCGGCGCGAACCACATCCGCACCCGCCGCCCTGGGAGGAGGGCAGGCAGCGCCGTTTCCTTGAAGATGGCCGACACCCAGAAGCTGTCGCGGTCCACCACCGCGAAGAGCGGCGCGCCGGCCTGCGCGTAGGCGCCCACGTCGAAGGTGATGCCGCTCACGTAGCCGTTCACCGGCGAGACGACGCGGCAATAGGCGAGGTTCTGCTCGGCTTGGCGCATGCCGGCCTCGGCCCCCTCGGCCTGGGCGCGCGCGGAGCGCCACGCGGCTTCGGCGGTATCGAATTCCTCGGTGGAGATCACGTTGCCGGTGGCCAGGCGCTGGCGGCGATCGTAGGTCTTGCGCGCGATCTCGGCGTCGGCGTGGAGCTTGTCGCGGTTGGCGCGGGCCACGCGGAGGGCGATCTCGTAGTCGGTCTGGTCGATCTCGAAGAGGAGTTGGCCCCGCTGCACCGGCTCGTTCTCGCGCACGGCGATGCGCCGAACCGGCCCCTTGACCTGCGGCGCCACGGAAACGATTTGCGCGCGCACCTGCGCGTCTCGCGTCCACGGGTGCGCATCGTATTCGCGCCACAGGCGCGCGGCGAGCCCGAGCGCGCCGGCGAGCACGCCGAGCGTGACGGGCACGCCGACGACCTTGGCGATCCTGAAGCGATGGACGGTTGGGCTTGCCACGGAGGCACGGAGATCGCGGAGGGAGGGAAGAGGAGCTTCAGAGGCCATACCAGTAGAGCGCGCCGAGCAATCCGAGGCAGGCCCACAAGCCCAGGGTGAAGAGCGGCACGTTCCAGACCCAGGACCGCGCCGGCGTGCGCTCGATGAGGGCGCCCGCGCCAGCCGCGAGGACGAGCGAGCCCAGAAGGATCCACACGAAGGCGGCCACCTGCGCGCCGCCGATGGGCACTTCGTAGAGCGTAGCCAAGATCACGCGGGACCGTCGCGCCGCCGACGGGTGACACGCCATCCTTCCTTCGGAGGAGGCGGGCCTCGCCGGGAACGGCGGGCTGGTGGGCGGCCGGAGGGGAGATTTCGCGGCGCGAGCGAAGGTCGCAAGCTGCGTTCGCTCGCTTCGAGCGCCGATGCCCCCCTCCACCCCGCTCGCGCGGCGGCCACGGCACTCCTGCTCGCCCAGGGGCTGGGCCTTTCTTATCCGCAGTGGGCGGGCTTGGTGGCGCTGAGCACGCTGGCCGGCAGCCGGAGCGTGATCGCGCCGGCTTCCCTGCTGCCGCGGGCGGGCGGCGTGCTCTTCGGCGCAGCGCTGGCGTTGGTGGGCGTCGGATGGCTGGGCCAGGAGAAATGGGCACTGCTCGCGTGGCTGATGACCGCGGTGTTCTTTTGCGCGGGAGGGCAAGCGTGGCCGCGGATGAAGCCGTTCGCCGCGGCGGTGGGCACCGCGTTGGTGCCAGCCACGGTGTTCGGCGCGAACGATCCGGCGCACCTGCTCACCGCCGCTTGGAGCCGCGCGGGCGAGTCGTTCCTCGGATTTTGCACAGTCACGGCGCTCGACACGATGAT
>CALMOL010000335.1:6089-12121 GCA_937871685.1 uncultured Verrucomicrobiota bacterium | reverse complement strand
GCGATGCTCTGCACGCCCTCGGCCGCGACGCCGAGCACCGCGATGGTGGTGCGGAACGCGGTGAGCGCGTCGTTCAGCGACTGGATGGTGCCGAGGGAGCTTTCGCGCAGGTTGATCGTCTGCGAGGCGACGGAATAGCGGGCGGCGAGGAGTTGCACCTCGTCCTGCACCGTGGCGACGTAGGAGGAATAGTTGCCGAGCGCCTTTTGCAGCTCGATTTCCTTCTGCACCATGTTGCCGATTGCCACCTGGAGCCGGCCGGGCGCGCGGCGGATGCCCTGGTCGGCGGTCTTTTGGAAGGCCCACGCGCTGGCGCCGCGCTGCTCCACGGTGAGCATCGGGTAGGAGACGACCTTGCCGTCCGACGTGCCGCCGGCCTGGAGGTCGGCGGGGCTGGCCACGTCGTCGGGGAAGAAATAGCCGATGAGGGAAGTGAGCGTCTGCACGCCGCCGGGGCCGGGGGCGGCCTGCGTGTCGAGCCTCAGCGCGCCGAAGTAGGCGTCGAAGGAAGAGGCGGGCGCGGGCAGCGCGTCCTCGGAATACTCGGCCACGTCCACATACATCCACTTGTAGAGATCCGGGCCGTCGTAGCCGTTCGGGTAGGTGCGGCCGGACCCGATGTCGCCCTCGTAGGGATAGCCGAAGATCTCGATGAGGCGGTTGCGGAAGTCGCGCTCCTGGCCGGCGACCTGCGTGGCGAAGTCGTTGGCCGTGAGCTGGAGCTGGCGCAGGCGCTGCGTGGTCTGGTTGGCGAAGTCATACACCCCCTTGGCGTTCGCCACGGCCTTGGCGGCGCGGGCGAAGACCTGCTCGAAGTGCGTCTGTCCGGCGCTGACCTGCGAGGGATCGATGTCGAAGGGAATCGAGTCGCCGGTGAGGCCGAGCGGGTTCAGGCCGCGGTCGGCCTTGTCCACGGTGCCCTGGATGGCGCCGAACTGCGCGGCGATCTCGCGCAGCTCCGTGATGGTGGTGCGGTCGATCTTTTCCAGGCCGGTGCGCGGGGACGTGGGCGGCAGGATGGCGTTGGCCACGGCCCAATCGAAGACGGCGGCCTGGCCGGCGCGGCGCGACCACTCGTCCACGCCCCACGCGCGCTGGGCGTCGGCATCCTTGTAGCCCTGCCACTGGCCGCGCGGGTCGGCGACGTAGTATTTTCGGTAGGTGAGGTCCACGATCTCGCGGCCGGTGCGCGCCTTGGCGGCGGCGGCGCGGGCGAACTTGGTCTCGTCGAGGAAGTCCACGTTGAGCGCGACGCCGGCGACGTTCACCGTCTCGGAGCGCGGCACCCACGAGAAGAGCGGGTGGCGCAGCAGGCGGTAGTAGATCTTCGTCGCCGAGAGGTAGTGGCCCCACGCGTCGCCGTGGCCCTGCGGGAACATGATCGCGGCGTCGGTGGCGTTGATGAAGCCGTCGGCGTTCTGGTCCGTGACGTTGTAGTTGAGGACGTAGGCTGGCTCGCCCTCCAGGCCGCTCGTGAAGTTCCAGAAGAGGCGGTTATACACGGGCGCCGCGGCCACGCCCGCGCCCGAGTTATCGCGGCCGCGCAGCAGGCAGAGTTCCTCGTCGAGCAAGGAGGGGAGCTGGTTCTGGAACGCGAAGACGCTGGACGACAGCGTGCCGAAGTCGGGGCCGCCGGCGGTGTTGAAGCCGATGGTCGGGTCCTGCGCGTCGCCGTAGGCCTCGTTGGCGATGAGCATGTAGAGGTCCGAGATGCGCGACGCGGCGAAGAGGAGCGCGTTGTTCACGCCGTCGGTCGTCTGCGCGGGCGTGCCGTTGATGGAGAGCGCGAGGCCGCGGCGGATCACCGTCTCGTAGAGCGGGATCAGGCCGAGCGAGTTGAGGTTCTCGGCCGTGGGGTTGAAGGCGACGGCGCCCTCGTAGCGGGTGCCGGCCTGCTGGACGAGCGAGACGTAGGTGGTGGCCGGCGACTGGTGGAACGAGGTCACGCGCTGGTCGAAGGCGTTCACGCCGGTGAGCACGCGCTTGATCCAGCCGTCGAAGTGCGCCGGGCGCGGCTGGGCGTCGGTGCCGGAGCGGTCGCCGGCGAAGAACCCGAACGTGTTCGCGGAATAAGTGCCGGCGTGGTAGCCGCGGTAGCGCGCGTAGATCCAGCCGTCCTGGAGCGTGCGCAGGCCGGAGCCGCCGACGGTGACCGAGTTCACGCCGAAGCCCTCGGCGATCTTGGTCCAGCTTCCGTCGTTGGTCGGCAGCGTGGTGGGCGCGGGGCCGCCGGAGTCCGGGAGGTAATACCACTCGAAGAAGAGCTGCGAGGGATCGCCACCGAAGTCCTGGTTGTGGCGCAGCGTGAGACGCTCGTCGAACACGTTGTCCGAGAGCACGACGTCCACGTGGCCGGTGACGGGCGGGTTGACGACCTTGATGACGTGCAGCGCGACGGGATAGCCGGTGAGCGAGGGATGGTTGTTCTCCGCGAGCGTGACGTAGCCGATCCCGGTGCCGGGCCCGGCGGTGAGCGCGGCGCCGCCGAGGAGCGGCTGGAGGCGCGGCTTGCCGCCGGCGGTCGCGGGCGCGAGGAGGCCGTAGAGGAGCGCGTCGTCGGGCTGCTGGTCGTTGTTGAGGTCGAGCGCGTTCGGGTTGCGCGAGAGGACGTAGAGCTTCTGCACCGCGAGGTCCCACTGGGAGCCGCTGGTGGGGCCAGACTCGGGATCGTCGGCGCGGAGCATCTCCTGCCGCTCCAGCGGCGACATCACATTGATGAGGGAGGACGCCGCGCCGGTGGGATCGTTGGCGAGGACGCCGGAAAACTCGAGGCCGCCGAGGCCGTTGAAGGCATTCGGGTTGAAGAGCACGCGCGACTTGAGGTGCGGCGGCAGGTCGGAGAAGCGCTTCTTGCCCGCGGGGCCGTCCTCGATGCGCAGCGGGTTGCCGCCGGTGTTCTCGAGCGTGCCGCCGAGGTTGCGCGCGGTGAAGGGGACCGCGCGCGGCGAGACCGCGTCGAAGATGCGCGCGGAGAGGAGGCGCGGGTCGCCGGTGGCGGCGACGGCGGGGTCCACGTTCGCGACCTGCGGCACGTTCTCGTCGAAGATGAAGTCGGCCGAGGCCCAGTTGCGGATGTCGGGCAAGCCGTTGCGCGCGTTGGTGAGCGTGTCGCCCACGGCCAGCTCGGGCACCACGGGCCAGACGATCGTGTAGATGATGTTGATCGGGTCGCCCACGGCCGCGGTGGCGTTGTTGGGCGCCTGCGCGGGCGTGATGAACTCCAGCCACGGCACGGCGGGCACGTTGTCGTCCACGCCGTCGGAGTCTCGGTCATACCAGAAGTCGGCGCGCTTGGGATACCAGTAGCCGACGGTGAGGTTGCCCGCGGAGCGCGCCCACACGGCGCCGGTGCGGTCCTGCCAGTAGGGCGTGCCGCCGCCGGTGGTCTCGGCGCGGTCGCCGAGGATCGAGAGCGGGAAGGGCGGCTGGACGCGGTTGCCGGCGAAGCCGCGGTAGGACTGGAAATCAAACGTCACCGTGTTCCCGCCCATCGAGTAGGAGCCGGTGAGCTCGACCTTATAGACCTTCATTTTCCAGCGCCCGCCCGCGTCGGCGTCCTGGTATTTGAGGAGCACGTAGGGGTCGCTCGTGCGGTAGCCGGTGCCGTTGGGGTCGCGGTGGTTGAGGTCGTTGCGCAGCGCATAGACGGCGGCGCCGGAGCGGGTCTGCGACTCGGCGAGGAGGGCGTGCTCCTCGTTCGGGTTGTAACCCGGCTTGGTCTTGTCCGGTTGGTGGTAGATGCGCGTGTTCTGAAACTTCGCCGGGTCCAGCATGGCCTGCGGGAACACGTCGCCCGTCGCGGCGGGGATGGCCACGTCGGAGCCCTGCGACGAGGTGATGACGATGCGCTCGGGCGCGGCCGGCCATTGCGCGTCGTAGCGGATGGGCGCGACCGGCCAGAACACGCCGGTGCGCGGGCTCTTGCCATACCAGAGCACCACGAGGTCGTCGTCCTCGGTGTTCGGCTCGTCCTTGTTAACGGGAATGATCGGCCCTTCGCGCAGGTCGCGCTTGTGGGCGGCGGAGGTGCCGTCGCCGTCGTAGCGGGACTTCGGGTTGACGACGAACCCGTTCTTTCCGGTGTCCTCGTGGCCCGAGAACGTGATCTCGGTGCCGATCTCCCACGGCGTGGAGCCGGAGGCGAGCGTCTGCCAGCGCACGTGGCGCACCGCCTGGACCAGCACGGGGCGGATGCCGACGGCGGGGTTGTCGCCCTCGACGTAGAGCAGCGTGGTGTAGCCCTCGCGGGGGGCGCGCAGGCGGTTGCCGGTCTGGGCGGAGCCGGCGGTCGTGAAGAGCACCGTGGCGAAGGTGTGCGTGCGCGGCAGGCCGTAGTTGAGGTCCACCTGCGGCTCGTCGCCCGCGGCGCCGGCGCCGATGACGTGCACCTGGAGCGCGCCGGGGCCGTCGGCGTCGGTGGGCCAGCGGGTGGCGACGGGGACGATGAGGCGGCCCGGGTTGGCGGGATCCGAGGAGACCCGCCAGCGCAGCGAGGCGGTCGGCAGCGGCGAGACCGCGAAGAGCTTCTTGGCGGCGCTGTCCCAATAGAACCACGCGCTCGTGTCGCCGTTGGTCTGGCCGTTCACCTCGATCTCGGGCTGGAAGGGCCGGCCGTTGGTGTCGGTGGCCACGCCGGCGGGCGGCGGGATTTCCTGGCCCGCGTAGTAGCCGGAAGCGTTGTTGATCGGGTCCCCGGAAAGATTCAGGTCGGCCGCGAGAAGGAGGCCGCCGTAGAACTTGGTCTCGTCGTAGGCCCGGTTCGGGCCGGTGCGGTCGCCGGCGAAGTAGGACGCGCCGTAATCGCCGCCGGCGTCCGTGCCGTTGCCGGCGAGGTCGCGGTCGAGCGAGGAGTCGCGGCCGGAGGAAAGGAGCCACCAGATGGTGCCGTTGGGCGCGACGGCGACGTGCGAGCCGTGGAAGCGCGAGGCGGTGGGCAGCGGCGTGACCGCGATGCCGTTGAGGCGAGCCTTGAACGAGCCGCCCTGCTGCGTCGTGAGGTTGACGCGCACGGTGCCCTCGCTGCCGACGGTCACGTTGTAGGTGCGCTCCACGGCCCGGAACGTGCCGCCGGCGGCCGACGCGACGTTGAGGGAATCGAAGGCTTGGTTCTGCACGGCGACGACCTGCACCGAGGCGTCCGTGCTGCCGGTGATATCGGCCCACTGGAGCTTCACGGCGTATTCGCCGGGGCGCATCGGAATGTTGTAGGAGAGCGACGCGCCGTAAGCCTGCGTGCGGAAGACCGCCTGGTCGGAGGTGCCGGCGATGGAGTTTCCGACGAAGAGGCTGCCCTCCTTGCCGGTGACGTAGGCGTCGCCGGCGTAGAACACGCCGTTGCTGTCGGTGAAGCCGCCGGTGCCGCCGGCGTCGAAGCCGATGGGCACCTGCCGCACGAGGATGGCGTTGACGAAGGCGTTGCGGTCGGGCGTGCCGGCGGGCCCGCCGGTGAAGCGCAGGGTGAGCGCGCCATCGCTCACGAAGACGGACGAGGTCGCGTCGTAGGCGGCGTGCGCGCCGGCCTGCGCGAACACGTCGAGGTTGGTGATGAACGGGATTCCTTCCAGCGAGGCGTTGATCCGCCGCTGGCCGGCAGCGGTCACGGCATTCTCGGCGAAGCGGGCGGTGACGTAATAGTGCCCGCCGCCGGTGGGGAACGAATACGTGAAATCCTGCCCGTAGCGCTCGGAGCGGTAGAGCGTCGGGTCGGCCGTGCCCGTGATGGCGAGGTCGCTCGAGTAGGTGGCGACGCTTCCGCCGGAGAAATACGCGTCGGCCAGCCAGGGCTGCCCGTTCGCGTCGGTGTAGGCGGGGCCGCCGGCGTTGACGGGGAAGAGGGGGAAGCCCGCGGGCGCGGCGGCCGTCTCCTTGAGGCACAGCTTGCCGTCGGCGACCGCCCAGGTGCCAGCTAAGCGCTTCTCCTGCTGGACCAATTGCAGGGTGCCGTCCCTGGCGATAAAGACGAAGGTCTCCGCTTTGGTGTTGGTTGCGCGGGTATCGATAGTATTGCCGATGACCGCCTCGACGGCCTCGCG
>CALMOL010000335.1:0-6079 GCA_937871685.1 uncultured Verrucomicrobiota bacterium | reverse complement strand
TCGGTGCCGGGCGAGGCAACGCGGCGGGCCTCCGCGGCGGCCGTCTCGGTGACGGCGGTCATCCAGGCGGGGGCCGCGCCGGCGGGCCAGCCGAGCTTGGCGAGGAAGGGCTGCACCGCGCTGCCCGAGGCCGGGGTGAGCGAGGCGGAGCCGAACGTGACGGGTCCGGTCTGGAGCGAGCCGGTGACGTAGAGCCGGCCGGCGGGATCGACGGTGAGCGCGTTCGCCGCGCGCCGGCCCACGCCGCCGGGCTGGGCGGTGCCCTTCCACTCGCCGGAGGAATCGATGCGCGCGACGAAGAAGTCGCGGTCGGTCCCGGACGATGTGACCGGGATGGCAGCGGCGCTGGTGGCCGACCGCAGCAGCCAGGTGCGCCCGCCGGGCTGGGAGCCGAGGCGCGGGTTGAAGTTCACGAGCACGAAGGCGTCGCCCGTCACCGGGTCGAGCGCGAGGGCCTCGGGCGAAAGGGCGCGGTTGGCGTTCGCGGCGCTGTCCGTGCGGATGGTGGAGAGGAGGTTCCTCCGGCCGTCCGAGGTGCGCAGGCGGAGGAGGAAGCCCTCGGTGTTGGAAGTGCTGGGCGTGTTGTTCGTCGTGTCCGAGGTGGCGCCGCCGGCGACCAGGCGGCCGCGCCAGGCGCCGGTCACGAGCAGGTCGCCCGACCCATCCGGAGCGAGCGTGGCGATGTCGATGGCGTCCGATTCCGCGGCGCTGTTGCCGTTGTAGCCGGTGCCGAAGACGGAGAGCCAGTCCCACGTGAACGAGGCGGGGTCGTTGCGGTCCGAGCCAGCGTTGGCGAGCTTGAGCTTGGTGACGAAGCCGTTGCGCGCGCCCTGGGTCGAGCTGCCGTCCGAGAGGAGAAAGGCGTCGCCCACCTTGGGCTGGAAGTAGATGCCCGCGGCGCCGCCGCCGGAGCGGGTGAGCGTCTGCGACTCGACGAAGCGGCCCTTGAGGTAAAGGTTGCCGTTCGCGTCGATGGCGAGGGCCTTGCCGGGATGGGTGTCGGACCCGGAGGCGAGCCCGTAAACGCCGCTCGCGGCGAGGTTCACGTCGGCCGTGGTCAGCTTCTCGATCTGCACCCAAGAGATCTTGTTGTTGTCGGCGCGCGGCCCGTTGCGCAGGACGATGTAGCCGTCGTTGGCGAGGGTCACCTCGCGCGAGCCTTGCGTGAAGTTCTGAGTGCCCGCGTAAGCGTCGTAGTCCGTGATGGTCGTCTGCGAGCGGGGGTCAGACCCGATGAGAACGGTCTGGTAGTAGGAGTCGTCGTGGTCGAAGTCGCCGCTCTTGATCGTCACCCGGTAGGTGCCGGCGGGCAGGTCGATGCGCCAGCCGAGCCCCCTCGTGTGGATAAAGGAGCCGTCGAGGTCCTCGTGGTCGTCGTCCACGCCGTCGTAGTTGTCCTGGGGGAGGTTGTCGTTCGCGGCGGACACCCAGCCAAACTTGTATTGGCCGTTGCCGCTGTGCGTGTCGGTGCGCAGGCCAAAGGGGTCGCCGTAGCCCTGGATCCAGCCGACGGGCGTCTGCGAGTCCTCGAAGTCGTGCGTGAGGTCGATCTTGACGTAGTCGGCGTAGCTCGTGGTGCGGTTGTAGAGCGTGTATTCGAGCTTCTTGGCCCAGCGCCAGGTGCCGTTGCCGTTGAGCATGGCGACGAACAGCTCGCTCTGCACGGAGAGGCCGGAGGGCGTGATCTTGCCGCCATCCGAGCCGGTGCGGGTCTGGAGGCTTGCGGTGAGGGAGGTGCCGCCGATGTCGGCCGTGCCGGAGAAGGAGCCGGTGATGAAGACGTTGCCGGAAGCGTCCACCTCCACGCCGGTGGCGTAGTCGTTGCCGGGGCCGCCGGCGGAGCGCGCCCACAGCAGGTTGCCGGCGGCGTCATACTTCGCCACGAAGATGTCCTCGCCGCCCGCGGTGCGCAGGACGCGGCGCTGGGTAACGCGCGGGGCGACGAGGCCGGTGGGGTCGGAGGCGACGTCGCCGAAGGTGTCGATGGTCATCTCCGCCGACGAGAACGAGCCGACGACATACACGTTGCCGGCCGAGTCGGTCGTCATGTCGATCATGCGCTCCTGCAGCGGGCCGTCGAGGCGCGAGGAATACGACCCCGGCTCGCGGTTGGAGAGCACGCCGGCGCGGGCCGGGACGAGCAGCGCGGCGGCGGCCGCGAGCAAGGCGGCGCCGAGGCCGAGCCGGGCGCGGAGAGAGGGGCGGAAGGGGGCTCGCTTCATGGAAATCAAGGCGCCGGGTTGAGCGTGGCGATGGGGTTCACGCGCTTCAGCGTGAAGGTCCCCTGGAGGTAGAGGGGCTGCCGGTGCAGGCCGCCGAGCGTCTCGCGGTAGGTGCCGGTGTAGCGCGAGTAGCCGGCCGCGGGCGCCAGGTCGTCCGCGGGCGGCGGATCGAAGGTGAGCGAGAGATCGCGCGTGATGTTCCACACCTCGTCCTGGTCGCGCGTGGAGTTGGACGGCGCCGGGTCGGGCAGCGGGTTGAAGCGCGCGTCGAGGTCGTCGTGGTCCGGGTGATACTTGTGCTTCATCGGGTTCGTCGGCAGCGCGCGGCCGACGACGATCTGCCCGGTCAGCGCGCTGCCGAACACGCCCAGGAGCGGAAGCTCGGAGCCGGCGAAGTCGTAGCCGACAGACGAAAGCCGGTAGCCGAAGGACTTGCCGTCCTTGAGGGTCGCGCCCTTGAAGTCGGTGATGCGCCGGTCGTCCGTGACGAGCACGAAGTTGCTGGTCAATCCGGTGGGCCGGTTTTGGCGCAGGAGGGTCACCTGCTTGAGCAGGCGCGCCTGACCGGCGGCATCCACGTGGACGAGCAGGCGCAGGTCGAGCGCGGCGGGCGTGTCGAGCGGCTGCGTCGGGTTGGCGGCGTTGACGTCGTTGACCTTGGAAAGCGTGACGGTGCCCGCCCAGAGCCCGGCCGAGGGAGCCGTGGAAACGATCGCGGGGACCACCACGCGCGCCCGGATCGGCAGCGAGAGGCCAGGGGCGTTGACGTTCACCACGCGGACCAGCTCGCCGGTGACGCCGGCGCGCCGCACGCCGAAGCGCACCTTGCGCTCGGCGCCCGCGGGGACCGTCACCGAGAGGCCGGACGCATCTGCCCAGGTCGTCTTCGCCGTGAGGCCGTCGGTGCCGGCGGCGACGAGCGGGAAGTTATCCGGGTTCGCAAAGGTGACCGTGTTGTCGAAGGGCGACGGATTGGCAAGGATGATGGTCTTTTCCTCGGCGACCTCGCCAAAGTCGAGGTCGCCGGAGACGAGGGTGATCGCCACCGGGCCATTGAAGCTGGAGGGTCCCTTCGAGAACACCCAGTAGGCCTTGCCGTATTCCACCGGGGAGGAAGCCGTGAGCGCGACCCAGGTGCCGTTCGGGTCGAGGCGGTAGGCGGGCTGGCCGGCGTGGGCGTCCGACGTGCTGAAGAAAAGTCCCGCGGGACCGCCGCCGATCTGCGGGTCCACGTCGAAGCCGAAGAGATTGAAGGAATCCGCGCGCCACTTGAGCGGTCGGAAATTCGACGCCGTGCCCGAGACCGTGAAGGTCGTCGGGGTCGTCCCGCCATACTTGACCAGGTAAGCGCGGCGCGCCTGCACGGCGCCCAGATTGGAAAGGAAAGCCTGCGGCTGGCCGGTCGGCATCCAAAAGCGCCAGCCCGGCGCGTTGAAGCGCATGGCCGCCGGATTCTCCACGAACTGCACCGGCCGTTCCGTGGGGAACCACGCCCACACCTGCGTGATGCCGGCCACGTTGAAGACGGCGGCCGGGTCCGGGTTGCTGGGATCCACGGTCAGCCAGACCGAGTTCCAGCCGGGCTTCAGCGGAATCGGCTGCGCGGCATTTTGCGCCACTGCGGGCGCTACGAACAAGGCAGCGAGCAGGCCGGCAGCAAGCCGGAGAAGGCGAGTCTTCATGGGGGGAAGTCATGTCGCGCCGCGGACACACCGCGCGGACGGCGACGAGGAGAGCCGGCCTCGTCCCCCGGCGAAATACTCCAGTTGGAGTATGCGGCGACGAAAAGGCCGATCGAGACACCGAGAGGATGGAGGATGGCAGGGACCGTCCTCTCCTGTTCTCTGGCCGCTTCCGCGCGAGGAAGGCTCCCTGCCATCCTCCATCCTCCATCCTCGCAGTCCCCTCAGCCCTCCCCCTCGGTTCCCAGCACCTCCACGGCGCGCAGGGCGGCGGCGAGGCGCGTTTCCACGCCGAGCTTGCCGAAGATGCTCTGCACCTGCTTGCGCACGGTGTTCGAGGCGCTGCCGAGGATGATCGCCACCTCGGGGTTCGTCTTTCCATGCGCGATCCAATACAGCACCTCCGCCTCGCGCGGCGAGATGCCGAGTTCCCGCGCCAGTTGCGCGGCCGCCTCCGGCCCGGCCGCGGGCGCCTCGATCAGCATCAGCAGGAAGAGCTCGTCCTCCCTCGCATCGCCCGGTTGGCGAAAGAGGCGCGCCTCCAGCGTCGCGGCGCCCGTGGTCGTCCGCCACGACTCCGCGCCGGCCGCGGCCGCCCAGGCGGCCATCGGCGGCGGCAGGCGGTCCAGCGGCGCGGCCGGAAAATGCCGCGCGAGCAACTCGCGCGCGAGGCGCGAGCCGAACTGGATCTCGCCCGTGCCGTGGACCACCAGCACGGCCTGGCCGAGCGACTCTTGCAGCTGCCGCTCGGCCTCGGCGTGCAGGGCCACGGAGCGTTCGAGCTGCGCTTTCTTGTCCTCCAGGTCGCGCTGAAGCGCGCGGAGGCGCAGGTGCGTGCGCACGCGGGCGAGCACCTCGGCGCCATGGAGCGGCTTGGTGATGAAGTCCACCGCGCCGGCCTCCAAGCCGCGCACCTTTTCGGACGGGTCGGCCAGCGAGGTGACGAAGAGCACGGGGATATCGCGCCAGCGCGGCTCGGCCTGGATGCGCCGGCAAACTTCCCTCCCATCGATGCCGCCGGGCATCACGATGTCGAGCAGGATCAGGTCCGGCCGCGCATGGTCGAGCTGCGCCAGCGCGCTCTCGCCGCTCTCGGCCACGAGCGCGCGCAGGCCGCCGGCGTGGAGCACGCCGACGAGCACGCCGAGATTGGCCGGCGTGTCGTCCACCACGAGCACGGAGGGCGGCGGGCTCATGGCGCCGCGACCTCCCTTGTCCCGCGCGCCTGCCGCAGGGTGTCGCGAATCCGCTGCATCTGGTAGCCGGCCACCAGGCCGTCGAGCGACGCCGCGAAGGGCTCCCAGCGCCCGCCCTCGCGCCGGCGCAGCTCGGCGAGGCGCGCTTTCAGCGCGACGATGTCACCGCTCTGCGAGAGCCTCAGCAGGGCATCGAGTTCCTCCGCCGGCGGCCGCTCCCCGGTCGGCCTGACCGTGGCCGCGGGCGGGGCGACGACCTTCGGCAAGTCCGCCTCGATCCAAAACCGGCTGCCGCCTCCCGCCGCGCCCTCCATCCCGATCTCGCCGCCGAGCAACTGCGCCAGCCGCCGCGAGATCGCCAGGCCCAGCCCCGCGCCGGGCGCGGCGGGCCGGCCCTGCATGGCCTGGTAGAACGGCAGGAAAATCTTCCCCTGCTCCTCCGGGGCGACGCCCGGCCCCGTGTCGCTCACTTCGATGCGCAGCCGGCTGGGGCCGACCGCGGCGGCCGACACCTCCACATGGCCGAGCGACGTGAACTTCACCGCGTTGTCCACGAGGTTGAGCAGCACTTGGCGGAGCTTCGTGGCGTCGCCCCGCACGGCCGTCGGCAGCCCGGCCGAGACCGGACCGCGCAATTCCAAGCCCTTGGCGGCGGCGGGAGCGCGAAAGGCGGCGCACGCTTCCTCGACCAGGCGCGCCGGCGAGAACACCACCGGCTTGGCCGCGGGCGGGCCGGCGTCCGTCTTCGCGAAGTCGAGCACGTCGTTGACCATCCCCAGCAAGTGCTCGCCGCTGCTCCCGACGAACTCCAGTTGCTCGCGGTGCTCGGGCAGCAGGCGCGGGTCCTCGCGCAGCGCCTCCGCGTAGCCGAGGATGGCGTGCAGCGGCGTGCGCAGCTCGTGGCTCATGCCGGCCAGGAAGGCGCTCTTGGCGCGGTCGGCCGCCTCGGCGGCCTCCTTCGCGCGGCGCAGCTCGGCGC
>CALMOL010000334.1 GCA_937871685.1 uncultured Verrucomicrobiota bacterium | reverse complement strand
CGCCGGGGTTTGGGCGGGCGGCGCCAAGCGGCCCCGCGACCCCGGGTGCCCGGCGCGGCCGCGGCTTCCCAGGCCACCGCGGTGCCGCGCGGACGCTTGCCACCGCCCTCCAAAGCCTGCGGCTGACCTTGCGGGGCGGTCAGGCCTTGGGCGGATGCGACTCCTTGGGTCGAAAACGCGCCAGCATCCCAACGATCCTCCGGAGGACCGCGGCCGTCCTCCGGAGGACCCCGCCGATCCTCCGGAGGACCTCCGGCATCCTCCGGAGGATCAAATTCATCTTCCCGAAGATCATTTTCATCTTCGGGAGGATGAAATTCGTCCTCCGGAGGATCTATTTCGTCTTCCGGAGAATCCGCCGGGTCTTCCGGAGGATGTCGGAGGTCTTCCCGAAGACCGCGCCGATCCTCCGGAAGATGAACTTGGTCCTCCGGAGGATCGGAGTGATCCTCCGTTTCAGCCGGGGAGGCCCTCAGAAAGGCCGAGTGCTTCTGGGCAATCCTTTGGTGCGCCAGAGGCGGCTGAAACCCAAGCTTGGGTTGCCAAGATCGACCTCAAGGCCCAATCGGGGCCGCCGGCCGACCGCGTTTACGGCAGCGGCGCCTGGATCTCCACCGTGTCGCGGTAGCCGGGCGGCAGGATGGAGGGCGGGGTCGGGTTGACCAGCTCGAAGCCCGTGGCGACGAACTCGGGGTAGAAGCGGTTCGAGGCCGGCTCATACACCGTCTGGCCAGTGAACGAGCCACGCACCCGGTATTCCGCGCCGTTGTCGATGCCGATGGAGTCGCGGGCACGATCGGGCGCGAGCACGCGGCCCTCGTTGATGACCACGAGCTGCGCGGTGCTCCAGAGCTGGCGCGGCCGGCGCAGGTAGCCCCAGAACTTGTAGTTCGCGTTGAAGTAGCGGCGGCCGATCCAATAGTCGCCCGTCGCCTCGGACGGGATGGCTTGCTGGGCGGCGAGGCGCGCCGCCCGGATGCCGGCCGACTCCTCGGTGAAGCCGCCCGTGCAGCCGGCGAGGAGCAGGGCGAAAAGGGCCGTGACGAGGGGGGCGACGAGCAGGCGAAGCGAACGAAAAATCATCGGCGAACCAATGGCGAGCCGCGCCGGCTTGTCGAGGCGGTGACGGGCCGAGCGGGCCAGTTGCCACGGATGCTGGGCAATGCCCGGTTCCTGCCGGCGGGAGCCGGCTTTGGAGTGCGGGAGCTTGCTCCCGCTTTCAACCCGGCCTCGGAGCAAGGCGGCGGCGCCGGGGAGAAAGTCCGTGTCCTCGGCTCACGACGCTGCCGGGTTGAAAGCGGTGGCAAGCCCCCGCACTCCAAAGCGCGCTCCCGCGCGCCGGAACCGTGGCCGCCAGACCATTCCATCCGAAACCCCTTCGCGGCGGGCAAGGCGGATCATCCGGGGCGCTCGGACGGCATCCCCTTCAAAGATCATCGTCCCGCGGCGGCGGCGCGGCCACGGCGGTGGCGGCCCGGGCCTGGCTTTGCGCGCGGGCGAGCTGGCGAAAGGTGCGCTGGGCTTGGTGAGCCTCCTCGCCCTCGGCGCGATGCCTGCGCTCGTAGCGGCCGTCGGAGCGCAGCTCGTGGGCCTTCACGTTGTCCGAAAGGAAGGCGGGCAGGATCTCGTCGGTGATCCGCGTGCGGAGCGCGGGGTCCTCGATCGGGAAGACCACCTCCACGCGGCGGTCGAAGTTGCGTGCCATCCAATCGGCGCTTCCGACATAGACGAGCGGCTGGCCGTCGTTGCCGAACCAGTAGATGCGCGAGTGCTCCAGGAAGCGGCCCACGATGGAGCGCACGCGGACATTGTCGCTCACGCCGGGCACGCCGGGGCGCAGGCAGCAGATGCCGCGCACCACGAGGTCCACCTGCGCGCCGGCCGCGGCGGCCTCGACCAGGCAGCCGATGATCCGCTCGTCCACCAGCGCGTTGAGCTTCACGATGATCCGGCCCTTCGAACCGAGATCACGCTCGCGGGCGATCAGGCGGCAGAATCGCTCGCGCATCTCGAAGGGCGCGAGGATCAGCTTGCCGCCGCCCTCGTAGCGCGAGAGGCCGGTGAGGTTGTTGAACACGGTGGCCACCTCGCCGTTGAGATCCTGGTTTGCGGTGAGGAGGCCGAGGTCGGTGTAGAAGCGCGCGGTGGAGGCGTTGTAGTTGCCGGTGCCGAGGTGGGCGTAGAGGCGGATGCGGTCGTCGTCGCGCCGCACCACAAGCATCATCTTGCAGTGGGTCTTGTAGCCCACGAGGCCATACACGACGTGTACGCCGGCCTCCTGCAGCTCGCGCGCCCAGCGGATGTTGTTCTCCTCGTCGAAACGGGCCTTCAGTTCCATCAGCACCGTGACCTGCTTGTGCTGCGCGGCGGCGCGGATGAGCGCGCGCATGATGGGCGAGTCGGCGTTGGTGCGGTAGAGCGTGAGCTTGAGCGCGAGGACCTTCGGGTCGTCGGCCGCGCGCTCGACGAAGTCCACCACCGACCCGAAGCCCTCGTAGGGATGGTGCAGCAGCACGTCCTGGCGGCGCAGCACCTCGAAGATGTCCACCCCACCGGCCAGCGCGCCGGAGCGGGCGGGCGTGAAAGGCTTGTCCTTGAGGAGCGGGTAGTCCGGTGAGCCGTAGAGCGGCTCGAGGTGGAGGAAATTTACCGGCCCGGCGAGGCGATAGGAGTCCGCCGCGCTGAGGCCGAAGTTCTCGAGGAGGAATCTCTCCACGTCCTCCGGCATGGTGTCGGCGACCTCCAGGCGCACGGCATTGCCCTTGGAGCGGCGGCGCAGCTCGTCCTCGATGTGCTCCAGGAGGTTCTCGGCCTCCTCTTCGTCGATGTAGAGATCAGAGTTGCGCGTCATGCGGAAGGCCCACGCGCCGCGCACCTCGATGCCGGGGTGCAGCCGGCCGAGGTGCTGCCGGATCATGCCCTGGAGAAAGATGCAGTGCCGACCCTCGGGCAAGCCCTCGCGCGCGTCGGGCGGCACCTCGAGGAGCCGCGGGTAGAGCTTGGGGATCTGGACGACGGCGAAGGCCGGCCCCTCCTCGCCGGGGCGCTGGAGGGAGACGATGAGGTTGTGGCTCTTGTTGGCGAGCTGCGGGAAGGGATGCGAGGGGTCCACCGCCAGCGGCGTGAGCGTGGGAAAGATCTCGGCGTTGAAGTAGCGCTCCGCCCACGCCTGCGCCGCGGGGGGAAGCTCGGCCACCTTGTGAAAGAAGATCTTCTCGGCGGCCAGCGCGGGGGTGAGCAGGTCATTCCAGATGCGGTAGGCCTCGGCGACGAGCTCGTGGGCGCGCTTCTGCGCCAGCTCGAAGACCTGCGGCGCCGAGAGGCGGTCCGGCCCCGTCTGGGCGGAGCGCGACTCGATCTGCTGCTTGAGGCCCGAGACGCGGATTTCGAAGAACTCGTCAAGATTCGTCCCGAAGATCGAGAGGAAGCGCACGCGCTCCATGAGCGGCTGGGCAGGATCAGCGGCCTCGCCGAGCACGCGCGCGTTGAACTCCAGCCAGGAAAGCTCCCGGTTGAGGAAGTGCTCGGGCTTGAGGGAATCGGGGCGGCTGCTCATTTGGGGCGAACAGGTTAGCACCAGATGCAGGGCGGCGGCCAGCGACGGAATCGAAACGGAAAACCCGCCGCTTGATTTTCTTTCTAAGGATTCGCTTCCCCCCGCGTCTGCGTGGAAAAGAACGTTCCCCGTGCC
>CALMOL010000333.1 GCA_937871685.1 uncultured Verrucomicrobiota bacterium | reverse complement strand
GCAAGTCGCAGATGGAGCTGACGCGGCGGCACTGCGAGGCGCCGCTGCCCTGGGACCAACTGCCGGCCGTGGAGCCGGCGGTCCGCGCCGTGCTCGAGGCGCTCCTCGCCAAGAATCGCGACCAGCGCCCGGCCGATGCCCTCCAGGCCGCGGAAATGCTGGCCGCCGCGCGGGCCGGCCTTTCCGATCCTTCCGCCGGGACCGATGCCATGCCGGCGATTCATCCGGCGCGTCCTACCTCCGCCCTGCGCGGCACTTCGGTGGGTTCGGCCGCGCGGTCGTCGGCCGCCCCGGCGAGCGCCACCATCCCGGCCACCGTCGTCTCGCCCCCCACGGTGGCCATCCCGGTGCGCAGCCTGCGCTGGGCGGCGGCGGTCCTTGCCCTCCTGCTGCTGGCGGCGGGCGGCGCGTGGTGGTGGACGGCCAAGCGACCCGCCGCCCTCGGGCCGAATGCTCCCAGCTCCGGCGCGCGCGTGGTCGCGGTGCTGCCCTTCGCGAACCTCTCGGGCGACCGCGACAGCGACTTCCTGGCCGACGGCATCCACGAGGACGTGCTCGCCGGCTTGGCCAAGGTGCGCGACCTGCGCGTGGTGGCGCGCTCGGCGGTGCTGAAATATCGCGGCCGCCCGGACGCCGAGTCGCAGGCGGCGAAGGACCTGGGCGCCTCGCTCGTGCTGGAGGGCGACGTGCGCCGCATCGCCGGCCGGGTGCGGGTCACGGCGCGCTTGGTCGAATCCGCCAACAGCCGCCAGCTTTGGGGAGACTTCTACGAGCGCGACATCACGGACCTCTTCCAGATCCAGGCCAAGATCGCCACGGAGATCGCCTCGACGCTGGCCATGAATTTCTTCCAGGGCAGCCGGACCGCGACGCTGCGCCGGCCCACGGCCAACCGCGAGGCCTACGAGGCGTTCCTGCGCGCTCGCTCCCTCCAAACCCGCGGCGACCAATCGTGGGAAGAGAACGCCCAGATCCTCGCCCTCTACGAGCAGGCCGTCCGGCTGGACCCGGACTTCGCGCTGGCCTGGGCGCACCTCGCGCTTATGCACACGCAGCTGATCTGGTATGGGCGCGACCGCACGCCGACCCGCCTGGTGCAAGCCCGCGAGGCCGCCGAGCGCGCCGCCCGTCTGCAGCCCGATCTGCCCGAGGCGCGACTGGCGCTGGGCGACTTCCTTTACCGCACCGAGCGCGATTGGGAGGGCTCGATGCGCGAATACCGCGTGGCCCTCGCCATCGAGCCGGGCAACGCCCAGGCGCACGATGCCATGGGCCTGTCGCTGCGCCGCCTGGGCCGCTGGGACGAGGCACTGCGCGAGATGCTCCTTGCCGTCGAGCTGGCGCCCGACGACATCGACAAGCTCGCCGATGCGGCCGGCACCCTCTACAGCGTGCGCCGCTACGCCGATGCGGAGAAACTCTTCCGCCGCGTGCTGGAGCTGAACGCCAAGGCCGCCATGCAGAACGCGCCCGCATCTTGCCGCTTGAATCAAGACGGGGATTGGGAGCGCTTCTGCCGCGCCCTGCGCGAGGCGCTGCCCCGCATGCCGGCGGGCGAGGCCCGCTCCGCCTCCCTCGTCAGCCTGCGCGAGTTTGCGGCCGCCGCCCAGGAGCTGCGCGACGTGCCCGGGCCGGACTTATATGGATACACCACCAACGTGGCCTTCCCCAAGGAGCTCGGCATCGCCACGGTGCTCCGCCTGACCGGCAAGCGCGAGGAAGCTCGCCGCCTTTTCGCCGCGGCGGCCCGCGAGCTGGCCGAGCGCGTGCAGGCCCACCCTGAGGACGTGGCCCTGCGCATGAAATGGGCGCGCGCCCTGGGCGGCGCCGGTGACGCGGAGGCCGCCCTCCGCGAGGCCGCGGAAGCCGTGCGCCAGTTGCCCGTGGAGCGCGACGCCAGCGAAGGCTACCACTTGCTGATCGACCATGCGGAGCTGCTTGCCTGGCTGGGCCGGGCCGACGAGTGCTGCGCCGTCCTGGAGCGCCTGTTCGCCCTGCCCGGCGGCTTTTCCCGCGCTTGGGTGCGCCATTCCCCCTGGTGGGACGATCTCCGCGGCAACCCGCGATTCGAGAAGCTGGTGGCGGAGCCATGAGGTTTCCGCGAGGGCGGAGCCGCGCCGCTTAAGCGCCGCGGAATTGCCCGGCACGTCCGATCTCCCGTCCCGCTTGGTCGAGCCGCGCCTCGGAGTGCGGTGGCAAGCGACAGCGCGACACCGCTTTTGACTTCCAAGCCGCGCCTTCATGCGAAAGCGGTGTCGCGCTGTCGCTTGCCACCGCACTCCAAGGCGCGTCTATCCATCCGCAAGCCGCCTGGAACTCGCCGCGGGCGGGACAGTGACGCCGAGGAGGCCGCTGGCTCCGTGGGAAACAGCGCATTGCGGAGAAAGCCTGTCTGGCCGAATCCCAGTTGTCCATGCTCTCCGCGCCGTTCGCCGACCGCTGCCGCCGTGTCCTCGCCGGCGCGATGTTGCCGATGCTGGCGGCGCTGGGGATGGCGCTGCCGCCTGGCGCCTGCGGCGGGGAGGCCGCCGTTCCGCTCGCGCAGGTCGGTGCGATCGCTTCCGCGGGCTACGAGGGCGACGCGATGGGCATCCAGCCGGCGCCGGGCGGGGCGCGTCTGCACACGCGCTTCCAAAAGCTCGCCGGCTTCGTGACGGACGAGGGGCTGCGATTGGAATCCACGGCCGCGGGCGGCGGCTTGCGTTTGGTCGCGCAGGCGGTGGGCCGGCCGGGGAAGATGGCGGCGCTGCCGGCGGCAGGAGCGGTCGAGGCCGAGACGAAGGTTGTCCGCTATCGCCGGCCGGGCTTGGCGGAAGAATTCTCGGTGAGCGTGGACGGCGTGCGCCAGGACTTCGTGGTGGACGCCGCGCCTCCTGGCGTGGGGGAACTGGTCGTCGAGCTGGCGCTTTCCGGCGCGCGCGCGGAATCCTTTTCCGCCGGCGTCCGCCTGGTGCTCGAAGGCTCCGGGCACGCCCTCGCCTACGCGCGGCTCCGCGTCACGGACGCGACCGGGCGCGAGCTGGGTGCACGGATGACCGTGCCCGCCGGCAACCGCGTGGCGGTGCGCGTGGACGATGCGGGCGCCGTTTACCCGGTGCGCGTTGACCCGACCTTCTCAGATGCCAACTGGGTAAGCCTCTGCGCGGGCGTTCCCGGCATCGCCGGCGACGTTTATTCCATCGTCTTGAACGGCAGCGATCTCTACGTCGGGGGATCGTTCGCCCTCGCCGGCTCCACGCGGGCCACGAATGTCGCCCGGTGGGAAGGAAGCACGTGGCTCCCGCTCGGCGCCGGGATGAATGCTCCCGTCTTCGCCCTGGCCGTCAGCGGCTCCCGTGTTTACGCGGGAGGAGCTTTCACGCAGGCGGGCGGCGCCCCGGCGAGCCGGGTCGCTTGCTGGGACGGCAGCGCGTGGACGCCCCTCGGCGCGGGCGTGGATGGAAACGTGTATGCGCTGGCCGTCTCCGGCGGCGACCTCTTCGCGGGCGGAATTTTCCGCTCGGCGGGCGGTTCGTCAGCCGAGCACGTCGCCCGGTGGGACGGCGCCGCGTGGTCCCCGCTCGGCGCCGGCGTGGACGCGCCGGTCTTCGCGCTCGCCTCCGCCGGGACCACCCTCTACGCGGGCGGCGTCTTCACCCGGGCCGGCGGCGCGCCGGCCGCGCGCGTCGCGGGCTGGAATGGCAGCGCGTGGCTGCCGCTCGGCGGGGGGACGAACTCCACCGTCTTCGCGCTGGCCGTCCGCGGGGCCGATCTCTACGCGGGCGGGGACTTCACCGCCGCCGGCAGCTCGTCCGCCAAGGCGATCGCGCGCTGGGACGGCGGCGCGTGGTCCCCCCTCGGCGCGGGGGTGGACAACGCGGTCTTCGCGCTCGCCGCCGACGGCAGCGACCTTTACGTGGGCGGGATCTTCGCCAACGCGGGTGGCGCGCCGGCCCAAAATCTCGCCCGGTGGAACGGCTCCGCTTGGTCTGCCCTCGGCGCGGGGACGAACGACTACGTCGGCGCGCTGGCAACCGGCGGCGGGAGCGTCTTCGCGGGCGGGTTCTTCACCGCGGCCGGCGGCGGCGCGGCCGATGGAATCGCGCGTTGGAATGGCGCCGCCTGGTCCCCGCTCGGCGTGGGTGGGAACGACTCGGTGCTCGCCGTGGCGGTGAACGGCGGCGACCTCTACGTCGGCGGGGATTTCCTCTCGATGGGCGGTGCCGGGACCGCCGCGAGCCGCGTCGCCCGGTGGGATGGCAGCGCGTGGTCTGCGCTCGGCGCGGGGATCGATGGCCGCGTGTCCGCGCTCGCCGTCAGCGGTCGAGAGCTCTATGTGGGCGGCGACTTCACGATGGCCGGCGGCGCGCCGGCTAATTCCATCGCCCGGTGGAATGGCACGTCGTGGTCCGCCCTCGGCCCGGGCACGGACGGCCCGGTCCTCGCGCTGGCCGCCAGCGGGAGCGACCTTTACGCGGCCGGGAGCTTCACGACCGCCGGGGGACTGCCGGCCCCATCCATCGCCCGGTGGAATGGCAACGCTTGGTCTCCGCTCGGTGCGGGAATGAACGGCCCGGTCCTTGCGCTGGCTGCCAGCGGAGGCAGCCTTTACGCGGGCGGGAGCTTCACGACCGCGGGCGGATCGCCGGCCAATTCCATCGCCCGTTGGAACGGCAGCGCGTGGTCGGCCCTCGGCGCGGGGGTGAACGACCGCGTCTTCGCGCTGGCCGCTTCCGGCGGCGACCTCTACGCCGGTGGGCTTTTCGCCGTTGCGGGCGACGTGGACGCCAGCAACGTCGCCAAGTGGGACGGCGTCGAATGGTCAGCCCTTGGCGCGGGCGTGGACGACGAGGTCAACGCGCTGTCGATCTCCGGCGTCGATCTCTACGTCGGCGGAGGCTTCCAGTTCGCCGGCGGCCTGCCGGCCCGCAACCTCGCCAAGTGGGACGGTCGCGCGTGGTCGCCCTTCGGATCAGGCCTGAACGGAAGCGTCCACGCCCTGGCCGCGGGCACCGTGGGCCGCCTCTTCGCGGGAGGCGACTTTCTCTTCGCCGGCGGCGCCACGTCGCCTTTCATCGCCCAGGCAAACGCGCGCGTCTTCGGGCCGCCAAATCTTTTGGGCGTCGCCACGTCAATCGGCGGCCCGCGCGTCCGTTGGCAGGGCGTCGCCGCGCAGGATTACGTGGTCGAATATTCGGACGGCCTCACGGGCCCGTGGCGGGCGTTTCCCGAAGCCGTGACCGCGGATGGCGCAGGCGTGATTGATTTCCTCGACGCCACGAATCCTCGCCCCACCCGGCGATTCTACCGCACGGTGCTGCCCTGAAGCAGGCTGTAGAGGCGGCTCTGTCCGCGCAGCGGACGTGCCGCCCCCGGTCATGGCTCCGGGTGGCCGCTGCTTGCCTTGCTCACGCGGCGGCCACGCAAGAAAAAGCTTGAGGCTGAGGCGGCACGTCCGCGTTCGCGGTTTACAACCGACGCCCGGCCGCTTCGATCGCACGCCGGCCGGGCCAGGGGGCTTTGTGCTTGCCCGCGGGGCCTTCACCATCAAGTCTCCGGGGCACGCGACCCCCCACGCGTTTTCCCCCATGAAATTTCGCTGGCAGGCCATCGCGCCGCTGTTGGTGTGGCTCGTTCTTTTCCTCGTGCCCACGCCCGGTGGGTTGAATCCGAATCAATGGCATTACTTTGCCGTGTTCGCGGCGGTGATTGCCGGCTTGATCCTCGAGTCCAAGCCCGTCGGCGCCGTCGGTCTGATCGGCCTGACCTTTGCGGCGGTGATGGGCTACGTCGAGTCGGACCCGGCGAAGTCGCTGCGCTGGGCGCTCTCCGGATTCTCCGAGCCCACCGTCTGGCTCATCGTCGGCGCTTTCGTGTTTTCCATCGGCTACCGCAAGAGCGGCCTCGGCAACCGCATCGCGCTGCTGCTCGTGCGGCTGCTGGGCCGCCGGACGCTCGGCCTCGGCTACGCCGTGACGCTGGCCGACACGCTCCTCGCCCCGGCCACGCCCTCGAACACGGCGCGCTCCGGCGGCACGATCTTCCCGATCGTCAGCCAAATCCCGCGCATCTACGGCTCGCAGCCGGGGCCGACCGCCGGCCGCATCGGCACCTACGTGATGTGGACGGCCTTCGCGGCCACGAGCATCACCTCCTCGCTCTTCCTCTCCGCGCTCGCCCCCAACGCCGCTGCGCTCGTGATCGCGAAGAAGACCGTCGGCATCGACGTGAATTGGTCGCAATGGCTGCTCGGCATCTTCCCGCTCGGGCTGCTGCTCATCCTGCTCGTGCCGTGGCTGGCCTACAAGATTTGCCGGCCCGAGGTGAAGGAAAGCCCCGAGACCGTGGCGTGGGCAGCCGGCGAGTTGCAGAAGATGGGGCCGATCTCGCGCTCCGAGTGGATCATGCTCGGCTTGGTGATTCTGGCGATGTTCCTGTGGATCACGGGGTCGAACCCGAACATTTCGCTGCCCTTCTTCGGCTCAAACTTCATCAACCCGACCCTCGTGGTCTTCGTCGTCATCTGCCTGCTGATCGTGACGGGCGTGATCGATTTCTCCGACATCCTGGCGGAAAAGGCGGCGTGGGAGGTTTTCTTCTACTTCACCTCGCTGCTCACGCTGGCCTCGGGCTTGAACGACATCGGCTTCATCAAGTGGATCGCCGAGAGCTTCGCCAAGCCGCTGCTCGGCGTCGAGCCGCAGACCGCGATGGTGCTGCTCGCGGCTTTGTTCTTTTGGATTCACTACTTCTTCTCCTCCATCACCTCGCATGCCGCCGCCGTGCTGCCGGTGGTGCTCGCGGTGGGCTCCGGCATCCCGGGGCTCGACCAGCGCACGCTCACGCTGCTCTGCCTGTATTCGCTCGGCCTGATGGGCGTGATCTCGCCCTTCGCCACGGGGCCGGCGCCGATGTTTTTCGGCAGCGGCTACATCGGCAAGGGGCAGTTCTGGCGGCTCGGCTTGATCTTCGGCCTGATCTACTTCGCGGGCCTGCTCCTCGTGGTGCTGCCGTGGCTGAAGTTCCTCGGGTGAGGCGAACACGGTCGGATCAGGGCCAAAGGCCCGGCTCGATGACAGGACGGGCTTTCAGCCCTTGATCATACGCGGTCTGGTTCCTGGGGCGTTGCCCCAGGCTGGTGTGGAGCCGCGCCCTTGGCGCTAAAGCGTTTTCGGTCAGACTTGTCGCATCCGCCCAAGGTCTGGCTGCCCGCAAGGTCGGCCGCAGGCTTTGGAGGGCGGCGGCAAGCGTCAGCGCGACACCGTTTTGCCATGAGAAGCCGCGGCCTCGCCGAGAAAGCGGTGTCGCGCTGACGCTTGCCGCCGCCCTCCAAAACGCCGGCGCCTCTCCGCAAGTCCTCTCCCGCAGGTGCGACAACGCAGATCGAAAATGCCCTAGCAAGGTCCGGTCGCCGGCTGATGGCGAGGGAACCCTTTCGCGTGAAGCTGTCAGCAACGAGGCAGTCGCGGTCCCACATCCTTGGCGGAGGGAATATTTCCGAAGCCCTAACGGCCACCCGCGGCGGTCCTGAAGCTTACTTGTCCAACCCATCCCGCTCAAGAAGACGCTCCAGCGACTCGGCGGCGGTCCCGGCGACGGCGGGCGACTGGTCGAGCGCTTGGCCAAGGTCGCGCACCGCGTCGGCGAGCCGCAGGGCGTCGAGCAACGCTTGGAACGCCTGGTCACCGGCCGGCAGGAAGGCGGCGCCAGCGGCCTGAGCGCGGTAGGCGCGGACGAAGTCGTCGCTCATGCGCGCGATCCACCGGTCAGCCCACGGGCGGAGCGCAGCCTGGTCCTCGGGGCGCTGATGGGCGAGCGCGGCGTGGAGGGCGCCTTCCAGCGAGCGCAGCAGCGACGCCACGTCCACGAGGGGGGAACGCTTCAAATTGCGCTCGCTGAGGGGTCGGTCGGTCTCGCCCTCGAAGTCGGTGAAAAGCCATTCCTTGCCGGCATTCAGCAGGTGGTGGAGCGAGAGGTCGCCGTGGACGCGGATCTTCTCGGCCTCGACCTTGCCGTCGAGCAGGCGGGCGAAGCGGGCGAGCAGCGGCTTCTCCGCGCCGATGACGCCGGCGCGGCCGGGGAAATCCTCGGCCGCACGGACGCGGCGCAGCACGCGGCCGAGTGAGCCGCGCATGCCTTGGTAGAGCGCGCGCACGGCAAGCGTGCCGAGCGGCTCAGGGGCGAAGGCCGGGTCGTCGGACGCGGCGGCAAGCGCGAGGTGGAGGTCGGCCAGTTGCGCACCGGTGCGGCGCCAGCGCTCGGGGAACACGCCGCCCACGGTGGCATCCACGGCGGCGGGATTGTCCAGCGCGGGCTTGTCCGAAAGGACGCGCTCGAGGAAGCGGCCGATGGCATCCGACGCGTAATCCCAAGCGCTGCCCGCCGTGGGGGAGAGACGCGTGACGAGCGCGGCCACGCCGGAGCCGCCCATGCCGCCGCCCTGCGGCAGGAAGCGCACGGTGCCCGCGTAGGCGGGCAGGAAGGCGAAGGAGCGCGCTTCGGAAAGCTGCCGCGTCAGCTCCGCGTCGGGGTGCGCGCCCACGTCGAAGCGGCGAAACCACTTGAGCGCCCAGGCGTCGCCGTAGCT
>CALMOL010000332.1 GCA_937871685.1 uncultured Verrucomicrobiota bacterium | reverse complement strand
GCAGCGAGCCGCGCGTGCGCAAAAGGCGACCCAAGAACTACCACCTGCTCACCCGCCCCAGGCACAGAATTGGCCGCCTTCCCCACCGCAAGATCGGAACCTTCAAAACCCCGACGACCACCCAGCCACCCGCCTTAAGTTAGTGCCATTCGGGTCAAAATAGAACTCTTGACACTTCGCTTCTTGTGCTGGCTGAATGTGTCACACCGTTTCTCAGGCGACATGCACCGATTCGTCCGGTTTTGATTTGCCCTCGCATGATGCCTTTTCTTGCCCCTCTTGGCATGGCGCACTTTGTTTTCCCGACCATTGGCCCCGGCACGGCGATCACCCAGAGAGGCCAAGGGTTGGGTCCCGCGCCCTAGGAGGGCCGGCGCGGAGAGATCTGCGCAGCACTCCGGTCACTCGGGACGCGGCCCTGGAGGACGGAAACAAAGTCTTCGCAGAAGATCAATCTCCCCCTTCGTATTGGCCGGCGGATCAGGTGGGAAAGGGCGTGAAATCCTCCTTTTCTTGCCTCGTCGCTTTGGCCGTCGTCGTGCCCGTCGGCGCGGGCGCAGTTTTGCTCCTCGCGCGCCGCGTTCAACGCCGCCTCGCCGCCCCACACGATCCAGATCTTCGAGAACCTGATCGGCACGCCCCAGTTTCCGGCCAACAACCGCGACCAAAGCAAACGCGAGCGCAGAAGCGCGGACCCGGCGCCGGAAAAGGCTTGCCCTGTGGCTGGTTCTCGGGTCGAAGGGAGCGTTTTCCCCCTTCCTCCAATGGGCAACATCTTCGAGACTGGCCTGGACCGCGGGCCGGCCAACTTCGCCGCGCTCACGCCGCTCGGTTTCATTGAACGCGCCGCCGGCGTTTTTCCCCGGCGCACGGCCGTCATCCACGGCGCGCGGCGGTGGACGTGGGCGGAGCATTACGCGCGCTCCCGCCGCCTCGCGTCGGCGCTCTCGGCGCGCGGCCTGCGCTACGGCGACACCGTGGCGGCCTTGCTCCCGAACGTGCCCGCCATGCTCGAGGCGCACTTCGGCGTGCCCATGTGCGGCGCGGTGCTGAACACGCTCAATGTGCGCCTCGACGCCGCTTCCCTCGCCTTCATGCTGGAGCACGGCGAGGCCAAGGTGTTCCTCGTGGACCGCGAGTTCGCCGACGTGGCGCGCGCCGCCGTGGCGAGATGCGCGCGGCCGCCCTTCGTCGTGGGCATCGATGATCCCGAGCATGGCGGGGGCGAACCGTTCTTTGGCGAGGTCGAATACGAGGCATGGCTCGCTGCCGGTGATCCTGATTTCGCGTGGGAGCCACCCGCGGACGAGTGGAACGCCATCAGCCTGAACTACACCTCCGGCACCACGGGCCAACCGAAGGGCGTGGTGTATCACCACCGCGGCGCGTGCCTGAACGCCGTGAACAACCTCGTGACGTGGGCCATGCCGCCGCACCCGGTGTTCCTGTGGACGCTGCCGATGTTCCATTGCAACGGCTGGTGCTTCCCGTGGAGCATCGCCGCCGCGGCGGGCACGCACGTGTGCCTGCGCCGCTTCACGGCCGAGGCCGCCTTCGCCGCGATCCGCGCGCATGGCGTCACGCACTATTGCGGCGCGCCCATCGTCCATTCCACGCTGCTCAATGCGCCCGCCGCCCTCCGCGGGGGGATCGAGCACCGCGTCCATGCGCTCGTCGCGGGCGCCGCGCCCACTGCGGCGATGATCGAGGGCATGGAAAAGATAGGCTTCGCGCTCACCCACGTTTATGGCCTCACGGAAACGTATGGCCCGGCCACCGTCTGCGCCCCGCAAGGCGAATGGGACGATCTCACCGTCGAGGAGCGCGCCGCGCGCAACGGCCGGCAGGGCGTGCGCTACCTCCTGGAAGACGAGGTCACGGTGCTGGACCCGGCCACCGGCGCGCCCGTGCCGCACGACGGCCAGACCACCGGCGAGATCGCCTTCCGCGGCAACATCGTGATGAAGGGCTACCTCAAGGCGCCCGAGACCACGGCCGCGGCCTTTGCGGGCGGATTCTTCCGCTCCGGCGACCTCGCGGTGCTCGACCCGGACGGCTACTTCCGCATCACGGACCGCTCCAAGGACATCATCATCTCCGGCGGCGAGAACATCTCCTCGCTCGAGGTGGAAGACGCGCTGAGCCGGCATCCCGCCGTGCTCGCCGCCGCGGTGGTGGCCGCGCCCGACGCGCGCTGGGGCGAGGTGCCCTTCGCTTTCGTCGAGTTGCGGCCTGGCGCGGCGGCGACGCCGGAGGAACTGATCGAGCACTGCCGCGTGCGCCTGGCGCGCTTCAAGGCCCCGAAACGCGCGTCGCTCGAAGCGCTTCCGCGCACCTCCACCGGCAAGGTGCAAAAGTTCCAGCTCCGCGCCCGCGCGGCGGATTTGGCCGGGGAGGGAGGCCGCGCGGCAACGAGCCCTCCGGCAGACGCTGCCGGCTGACCGTCGCGGTGCAGAGTGCCTGGGCGTTGAGTTTACCCGCTTCCAGAAGCGAATCGATCTTCGAGGGTGGCCGGTGGGCCTTGGAAGACTTCGTTGGGACTCTTCGAGGAACCCGGCGAAGACTTTCGCCGAGTCTGCGCAGGCTCCAAATAACCCTTCGCCGGGTCTCTGAAAGTGGCGGCAGACTTCGTCGAAGCCAGCGCCCAGTCCCATGAGACTCTTCGCTGGGTCAATTTGGTCCTGCGACCAATCCCGGGAAGTGGTCGCAGAGTCCCCGGAAGCCAGCGATGGGTTAAATTCACCCTTCGCCGGGTCCTGGGAAGTGGTCGCTGGCTTCGTCGAAGTGAGCGCAGGCTCCCTGGGACTCTGCGCAGGATCAGCCGAAGTCCGTGACCAGTCCGGAGAAGTGATCGTCGGCTTGAAGGAAGTCAGCGAAGGATCAAAACCACTCTTCGCAGGATGACGGCAAGTCTTCCGCGGACGCCGGCGAGCCAAGGCGATCTCCGGCCGAGAGAACAGATAGCCTCCTGGCCTCTGTGATCTCCGTGCCTCTGCGGCCAATTCATCCGCCGGCTTCGTCGCCATCCACGAAGGAGCGGAACCACAGTTCCAGGCTGAGGAGCAGCCAGAGCTTGGCGCCGTGGCGCGGCCACACGGAGCCCTCGCCGGACATCCACGCGCGGATCGGCTCGACGCGAAAGAGGCCGCGCCCGCGCGCCCGTTCGCTCAGCAGGCAGTCCTCCGCCAGGCGCTGGAGCGGACCTTGGAGCCAATGCTGCACCGGCACGCGCATCCCGCTCTTCGGGCGGTGGACGATCGTGGCGGGCAGCAGGTCCTCGGTGGCACGCTTGAGGATCCATTTCTCCGAGGTGCCGTGCAGCTTCATCTCGGGCGGCACCGCGAAGGCGTGTTCCACCACCGCGCGGTCGAAGAGCGGCGCGCGCCCTTCCACGCCGCACGACGCAGTGAGCCGCTCCACCTTCGTCAGGATGTGGTGTGCGCCCTTCGTGCGGGTGTTCGTGTAGAGCAAGCGATTCAGGTAGGAGCCCATGCGCGGGCTTTCGAGGAAGGGCGACACCGCGTTCTCCAGTGGCGGGCTCGATGCGAGCGCGACCTGGGCCGTCGGCGTGAGCAGCGCCGGCAAATCCTCGAAGCATTTCCGGTAGGATCGCAGGTAGGCGTGCGCGCGGGCGTGCGGCGAGAGGTCGTCGCGGTCGAGCTCCCAAAGGATCATCGGCAGGTTCTTCGGTCCGCCGAAGACCGGGTCGCCGCCCTCGCCGTTGAGAATCACGCGCAGGCCATCCGCCGCGGCGGCGCGGGCGAGGAGGAGGTTCGGCACCGTGAGCGGGTCGCCCACGAGGCAATCGAGCTGCGCGATGGCCTCGGGCAGGTGGCGGGCGATTTCCTCGCCCGAGAACGTGAGGACGCGGTGCGCGGTGCCGCAGTGCGCGGCCACGAGGCCGGAGTAGGCCATCTCGTTCGGCAATTCCTCGCCGAAGTGGATCGAGTAGGAGTGCACCGGCCGATCGTGGAGCCGCCGCGCGAGCGCCGTGACGAGGGAGCTGTCGAGGCCGCCGGAAAGGAAGACGCCCGCGTCCTCGCCGCGTGGCAGGCGCGACGCGACCGCTTCTTCCAGCAGGACGCGCAGGCGGCCGATGGGATCGGGATCATCCGTTTCCGTCTCAGTCGGCTCCCAATAGGAAAACGTCTCGCGCGAGCCATCGATCCCGAGCCGCACGGTGGTGCCCGGCAACACCTCGCGCACGCCCTCGAGCAGCGTCCGCTCGCCCGGCAGATACGCGAAGGTGAGGAACGCAGCGATGCCGGCCGCGTCGGTCTTCACCGGCAGCGGCGGCCATGCGCGCAGCACGCGCAGCGACGAGGCTACACCCCACGCGTCGCCGACCCGCGCGTAGAAAAGCGTGCGCGCCCCGAGCGCGTCGCGCGCCAGCGTCACCGCCTCGCCGTCCCACACCGCTAGCGCGAACATCCCCCGCACGCGCGCCAAGCCCGCCGCCCCGTGCCGCACGTAGAACCGGAACAGGAACTCGCCGTCCGCCCATCGCCCATCGTCCGTGGGATCAAGCTCGGCGCGGTTGTAGAGCGTGACCTCGCCGATGGCTTCCAGCGTCCGTCCGCGCGCATCCACCACGCGCCACGGGCCGGCGGCCCGGCCGGGCTGGTCCGCGGCGAGCGCGAGCCGGCAGCGCGGGGAGGCGGCCGCGTCGAGGAGGGCGGAGAATCGGGGCATGATGCGCGCGCCCGACGTCAGCCGAAGTCATCGTCGCCGTCGCTGCCGTCGGAATCGTCGCCCCAGTCATTGTCGCTGGATCTCCGCGCGGCGACTTCGCGGTCGGAGTCTTCGCCCGTCTTTTTCTTGCGGCGGCGCAATTCCTCTTCCTCGGCGGGAGTGAGCGTCGCGGGCGGCGGCACGAAGTCTTTGTCACGCGGGCCGTTCAAAAACTCCTCGAGCGCGGTGCCCGGACGATGCGCCGCCTGGAGGGTGCGATTGACCGTGAGGACGTCGTTGATCCATGCCGTGCGGCCGTAGCCTTGGTCGCGGGCGTATTCGGCCCGTCCGTCCGCGTGCGTGCGCTTGATGACCTGGTCGCCCAGCAGCTCGTCCGTGCCCTCGGCGCCGGCGGCGTCGCGCCAGGTCACGCGCTCGTCGGGCTGGCGCGTGCGCCACTCGGTGCGGCCGTCCTCGAAGCGCCGGCAGATGGTGCCGTCGGCCATGCGCTCATCCTGGTAGCCGATCTCTTTCATGGCCAAGTCATATACCCGGCGCCGGATTGCGCCAGTTCGAGCGCGGGCCGAGGAGCGGTCTCGCGCACGATGCGGCGCAGCGCCCGCATCAGCCGCGCGGGATGCACCGCGGCCACCTCGGCGGACCATCCCTCGGCAAGCCACGCGTGCTCGGCGGGCGCCAGCGTGGGCGGCAGTCCGTCCAAGTCCGGCGATGGATTCCGCGGCGCGGGCAGTTGGAGCCGGCGCGCGTGGACCGGCCTCAGTCCCACCGCCCGGAAGCGTGCCCCCCGCGGCAGGAAGCGGCGCGCCGAAACCTGCCCCGCCCAGCGCAGACCTTCCGGGCTCGCGTCGTGGAGCGCAAAGATCGCGGCCCGGCGCGCGAGCGCCGCCATGCCATCGAGCGGCGGCGGGAGCGGCATCGGCCGCGGGTGGGCGACCACCGCGCAGCCGGCCTCCATGGGGAAGCCGTTGGCGCGCAGCATGCGCGCGATGCTTGGATCCTGGCAAAGGAGGATGCGCGAGATCCCGTAATGGGTCAGGTCCGGCTCGCGACCTTCCAGCGGCAGCGGGCGGCTTGGCGCCTCGTCCAGCAGCTCGGCTGGTCGGCCGAAAGCAGAGAGGGCTGCTTGGAACGATTCAAACTCGACCGCGGGCGCGGCCGTGCTCGGCACGGAGCATTCCGCCGCGGGCAGTCGCAGCCCGCGGCAAAGCTCGTAATAGAGCTGCCGCTCCGTGTAAACGATCAGCCCCGGTCCGGCCGCGCGGACCACGGCCGCCGGAAGCTCGTGGGCGAGGGCAGGGATGCTCATGCCGGCTCGTTCATGAATCCCGCCGCCGCCGCCGCTTCGGCCGCCGTCGGCTTCTTCGCCGACAGCCGTTTCAGCAATTCGGCCTCCGCCTTCGATCGCACCTTTCGGGGCACAAACTTCGCGAGGGTGAACTTCAGCCGCTTCACGAGGCTGACCGGCGGGACCGCGAGGATTGGCGAGCAATTTCCCGTCTTCAGCCAGACCATCTCCTTCGGCGTCGCCTGCGCGCGCCCGCGCCGAATGGGTCGCGAGCCGGCCACGTCGGCCCCCACCGCCTCGCCGTCCAGGCGGACCATGATTTCCGCGGTGACCGGGCGGAGGACGACCGTGCGTCTCTTCGCGATGGATTTTCTCACGTTCAGCCCGAGGTCGAGGATTCGATGTTTCGGATCGAGCCCAAGGAGCTTCGGCAAATCGCGCGCCAGGAAGACGCCTTCGGCGCTCGCGTCGTGGAGCAGCAGGATGGGCAGCCGCGGATTCTTCCGCAGCATCTCGATCAGGCCCTCCTCCCACGGATTTGTCGGCGGCGCCGTCGGGAGCAACCCGAGCCGCAGGTCGCGCGGCGCGCCGTTCGCCAGCAGGGAGGTCAGGACATCGCGCTCGGGGCAGACCACCACGGCGACAAGGTCTTTCAACGGACGGTCATCTTCCGTCAGGCTGGCCAGGGAGGCCTCGTCAATCAAGCCCCTCGGCGGCTCGCCGTGCACCGAGCACCAGCGCGGCAGGATGTCGGTCTGCATCGCTTCCTTCTTCGGGGTTGCCGGAGGGTTGGAGGAGGCGAACCCTGCGAGGACCGCTCCCGCGATCATCCAGGCTATCCCAAAAAGCACGCCTTTTTCGGCGCCTTTGGTCGCAGAGGTTGCGGAGAGAAAGGCGGCGGCCAAGCCGAAGACGCCAAAAAGTGCTGCGGCCAGGTAGGTGCCCGTCGCCGACGTGGGCCGGCGGGTCAGGGCCACGCCGAGCTGGCCGGCGGTGAATTTGAAGCCGCCTGCGCCCATGTGCTCGGCCACCTTGCGAAACCGCACGTCGTGCAGGCGAAACGGGTTTGTCTTCGGGTCGAAGGCGAACTCCTTCTTGCACAGGTCGCAGGCCGAGTTCGTCCGCTGCTTGCCCCGGATCGACTGGGAGCAGTGCGGGCAGGTCACGCCGCCGAGCTTGGGGTTTTTCCCGGCGCTTGGCAATGCTCCTGGGCAAGCTTGCTCAACAACGTCAGGGCAGGGGAGCCATCTAGCTCATAAATCCTACCGACTCGAGCGCCTCGACCTCCGCCCACACGCTTTTCTTGGGAGAAATTTTCCCAAGCGCGAGTTTCAGCCGCTTAACGAGGCTCCCCGGTGGAACGGCTAGGATCGGGCTGCAATTCCCCGCCTTTAGCCATTTCATCTCCTCCGTGGTCACCTGCGCCCGGCCCCGGCGAATGGGCCGGGAGCCGGCCACGTCAGCGCCCACGGCGTCGCGGCCCAGGCGGGCGCGAAGCTCCGGGGTGATCGAGCGGAAGATGATCGTGCGATTCTTCTCGATCGATTTTCTCGGATTCAATCCGAGGTCGAGAATTCGGTGGTCGGCGCTCAGGCCCAGGATTTGAGGGAGATCGCGCGCCAAAAAAACGCTCTCGGCACTCGCATCGTGCAGCAGCAGGATAGGCAACCGGGGATTCTTTTGCAGTTGCTCCAGCAGGCTCTTCTCCCAGGTGCTCATCGGGGGCGCGACCGAGAGTAGCCCCATCCGCAAGTCCCGGGGGACGCCGTTCGCCAGCAGGCTGGCGAGGACACCGCGCTCGGGGCACACCACCACCGCGAGGAGGTTGTCCCGCGGCCGGTCCTCCTCCGTCAGGCGGGCCAAGTCAGCTTCGTCAATCAAGCCCCTCGGCTGCTCGCCATAGATCGCTTGCCAGCGCGGCAGAATTTCTCTCCGCATCGTGTCGTCCGTCGGCGGGACTGGGGGCTTGGAAACGAGCGCGTGAACGAGGAAGGCACTCGCCACCAGCACGATGACGATCCCGAGCACGACGCCCGAGAGATTGCTGTCGTCCTTTGCCTTGCTTGAGAGGACAAACATCGAGGCGACGACGATGAGAAAGCCAAGCAAGACCGCGAAAATGGAGATCGTGCATCGGACCCATCGCGGGGCCGCCGTTGCCACGGGCCGGCGAAACAAAGCCGTGCCGAGCTGGCTCGCGGTGAACTTGAAGCCACCTGCACCCACATGCTCGGCTACCTTGCGAAACCGCAGGTCGTGCAGGCGCAGTGGATTTTTGCTTGGCTCAAAGGCAAACTCCTTTTTGCAGAGGTCGCAGACCCAATTCGTCCGCTGTTTGTATGTAATGGTCTTCTGGCAGTGCGGGCAGGTCATGCGGGTTTGGTGTGGATGGCCGCGAGCGCCGCGGCCGGGATCCCGTCCACGATGGTGCGGTTGATCATCGGGTGCGCCTCATGCGTTGGCCCGAAGTCGCTGTCGGGATGGTAGGCGATCACGATCATCGCCTCGCCCCCGGTGCGGAAGCGGTGGCGCGCGCCGGCCGGGATGATGAAGGCACGGCCGGGTTCGAGCGCGAAATTCTGCCCCGGCGCCAGGCACGTCCCGCGGCCGGAGGCCACCAAGCCGATGCGGTCGGTCGGGTGCGTGTGCTCGGTCTGGTCGATGCCAGGCGGGAAGAAGAGCGCGTTGAGGCAGGCGTCGCCGCGCAGCACCGGCGGCACGAGCAGGGAATCCGTGCAGCCATCGATGTAGCGCAGCCGGCCCGACGCCTCGACCGGGCCGCCCAGCGAGAAAAGCCCGTAGTGCCCCAGCCGCGTAACGACGATCCCAGCACCCTCACCCTCGATCGCGCCCGCACCGGGCACCGCGAAATACATCCCCGCCGACAACTTGAAGATTCCCGACGCGCATCTCAGTTGGGCGCGCCCGGCCCAAACGTAGCCGAAGTGCGTCCCCTCCGGTCCAAGTTCCAGATGTCCTTGGTTCCATGCGGAAAGCGTGGTGGCAAACTCTTCGCCCCCCGTCTCGGCGAGCGGTCCGTGGGTCAGGTCGAAGGGGAGAAGTCCGGCCATCGTCATGCGCGTGCCATCATGAGGATGCCGCCGGAGAGAGTCAACGTGCCGGCGAGGATCCCGGCCGGGCAAACGCGCGGCGAACATCGATTCGATTGATTCTTCGATGTGGAGTCCCGCTGGGGAGCTCGCATCATGCGATATGAAAGACGGCCTTCCTTTTCTCCTCCTCGCGTGGTTGCTCGCGGCCTTCGCGGCGCGTTCTGGCGCCGGGGCAATTCATCCGCGGGCTTTCCATGAACGTGCTCCGGAGGCGCTGGAGATAAAGATCGAGCGCGTCGTCCGCGCCGTGCGCCGCGGCCAGGACATCCTGATGCTGGTCCGGGCGCAGGTCACCGCGGTCCGGAAGAGCGCCGCGGGCGTTCGCGTCGGCGACTCGATCCTCGTCCGCTACGAGCTGGACCTTGAGGCAATCGCCCGCCGTCGCAAGGCACACGATAGCGTCCAGCCGGCCCTCATCGGAGGGCAGTTCTTGCACGAGCCCGATCCACCGCGCGTCGGTGAGACCGTGGTCGCTTACCTCGCCCCGGAGGAAAAGCCGGAAGGCGGTAGGGATGCGCCCCGCGCTTTTTGCCCGGCTGCCTACCAATACTCTTTCGTGGACCCGGCATCGAAGACCGGCTTTTGAACTCCGCGAGGCAGCCGTGGCCGGGGCTTGGCGTCGCGACGTTTTGACCTCTCGCCTCGCCGATGCTAGCTCCCCTGAGGCCGGGCGGCTCGTCCGCGCGAAAGCAAAGCCATGAACAAGAAATCGCTCTGGTTCTTTCTTGTGTTCCTCGCCGTCGGTGGGCTCGGCTCTGCCGTCCGCGCCCAGGACAACGCGAAGTTCATCGAGGGGACGTGGCGGCTCGACGGTCAGCTTTCGAGCGGCGGCAAAGGCCCCAGGATGTCCTGGTTTTTAGAATGGACCTTTGGCGGCGGAACATTCTTGCAGAACGGTTACCCGCCGCTCCGTCAGGAAGGCAGATACCGCGTCGTCGCGGAACGGGAGAACGCCATGACCCTCGAACTCCATGGCCAGCGCGGGACCTTCGGGACCGAGGACCGAAAGATGGAGATCGTCATCGACCGCGAAGTCCGGCGCCTGAAAATCCAAGGCAAGGAAGGATTCAAGCGAGTTGAACCCCGGAACCCATGAGACCCCTTTCGATGAACCCTAACGCCTCTGCCAATCTGTCCCCCATCACCGAGCTCTCGCGCCGACCTGCGCCGCTCGTTACCCCGCAGGCGCTCGCGTGGCACGGCGGCGCCTTGTGGATTGGCTCGCGCGAGCAGCGGCGCCTTTGCGGTCTCGACCCCCACGCTTGGACTGCTTTCGAGGAAGGTGCGGCGCCGGGCATCCCATGGGGCGCGGTCTCGACCGGCGACGCCCTTTGCGTGGTCAGCGGCGAGGGCGCGGACGACGATCGCCATCTCCGCCGCTACGTGCCGGGCCGCGGCTGGGATCCATCCTGGCGCGTTGCCCTGCCTGATTTCACCGGCTCCTACGTGAGCTTTGACGGCGAGCACGTCCACGTGAGCCAATGGTATAAGCACCGCGTGCTCCGGCTGGACGCGGAGGGCGGCATTCTCCGCGAGATCGCCATCGGCGCCGAGGTCTGTGGCCACGCGTTCGTCGGCGGCATCCTCCACGTGCTGCGTGGCACGGAGCAGGATGGCGAATCTTGGTGGATCGCGCGCCTTGATCCTCGCGAGGAAACCCCGCGGGCCGAGAACCTCGCCCGCGTGCCTTTCGCGTGTCGCTCGCTCGCGTGGGACGGTGAGCGGTTCTGGACGAATCACCGCGCGGCGAACGAGATCGTGTCGTTCGCCCTGCCGGGCCGATGATCAGTATCCATCGCTTGCCTTTGAAAGCCGTGGTGACGTTGGGCTGAGAAACGAAAGGACGTGCGCCCCGGCTGGCCCGATTCCGGTCCATGAGCGCCCCGCCCCACGATCCCGAAAGAACAGCTCGGCTTACGCAGCGCTTTCCCGCCTTGGCGGCGGTGCCGGAGCGGGAGCGCCTGCCGCTCATCCTCAAGGCTCGCCGACAACCAGTGGTGCTGGCCGTCTCCTTCGGCCTCATCTTCCTTTGGCTCCTGCTGTTCGGCTGGCAGATCATCGACCTCACCGGCCACATTCACGGGCGCGGCGAGATGCTGCCGCAGCTGTTCTTCCCCGTCTTCGTTCCCTTCGCCGCGATCTTCCTGATTCATAAGTGGCTCGTTCAGCGCGAAATCCGGCGGTGGATCGCGCGGCAATCGCAGCCCCCCAC
>CALMOL010000331.1 GCA_937871685.1 uncultured Verrucomicrobiota bacterium | reverse complement strand
GCGCTGGCGGCCCCGGCGGCGCGCGCGCTGGAGGCGGCCGTGGGGCCGGCGCCGCGGCTGGCGCGGGTCACGGGCGTGGTGACCGAGGAACCGAAAACCAAGGAGGACTCAAGCTGGTGCCGCTTCACGCTCGCGGCCGAGACCGTGGCGTTTGGCGATGCCTCTGCCCTGCCGTGCGCGGCGCCGGTGCTCGCCTCGTGGCCGGCCGAGAAGCCGCCGCGCTACGGCGACCGCGTGGAGTTCACCGCCTCGCTGCGCGCGTCGGCCGCGCCGCGGAACCCAGGCCAGTTCGACTACGCCGCCTGGCTGCGCCGGAGGGGCGTGCGCACGGAGGCTTGGCTGCGCGATGCCGCCGACGGACGCGTCCTTTCCTCCGGCCACGGCTGGCGCGTGGTGGAGTGGTCCCACGAGTTTCGGCGCTGGACCTCGGCGCGGCTTCGCCACGATCTCGACAACGAGCCGGCCGCGGCGGCGGTGATCGCCTCGATGGTGCTCGGCACGGCGGACGAGGCGGCCGACCAGCTTGCCGACGCGTTCCGGCAGACGGGAACCTTTCACCTGTTCGCGGTGAGCGGCTTCAACGTGGCGATCCTCGCGCTGATCGCGCGTGGCGCGCTGCAACCGCTGGGCCTCGCGCGGGGGCCGTGGTCGCCGGTGGTGATCGTGCCGGTGCTCGTCTTCTACGCGATGGTCACGGGGCTGGGCGCGTCGAGCGTGCGCGCCACGGTGATGGCCGCGGTGCTCGTGGCGGCGGCGTGGAGCGACCGGCCGGCGCGCCTGGCGAACTCGCTTGGCGCGGCCGTCCTGGCGATCCTGGCGTGGGACCCGGCGCAACTGTTCAACGCGGGGTTCCAGCTCTCGTTCGGCGTGGTGCTGGGGCTGATGCTGCTGGCCGACCCGATCGCGCGGCCGTGGCGGGCGCGGGGCGCGCCGGACCCGTTCATCCCGCGGCGGCTGGTCGGCCGAATGCGGCGCACGTGGGAATGGATGCGGCTGGGAATCATCGGCCTGCTGTCGGCTTCGCTCGCGGCTTGGCTGGCCTCGGCGCCGCTGATGTGGTGGCACTTTCGCACCGTCACGCCCTCGGGCTTGGCGGCGAACCTGTTTGCCATCCCGCTCGCCACGGCGGTGCTTGCGCTGGGCGTGCTGTGCCTGCTCGGGGCGGCATTCTCGGCTGGCTGGGCGGCGCTGGTCAACAACGCGAACCTCCTCGTCACCAAGCTCCTGCTCAGCGGGGTGCAAGGCCTCGCGGGCGCGCCCGGCGGGCACTTCCACCTCGCGCCGCCGTGGGAGCGGTCCGCGGAGGCCGAGGTGGTGGCGTGGGACTTTGAGAAATCGGCGACGGTGCTGCTGCGCGCTGGCGGAGAAACGTGGCTGCTCGGCTCCGGGCACGACGCAGATTACGCGCGCGGCTTGCGCCCATGCCTGTATTGGCGCGGCTTGGACCGCATCGGGGCGCTCGTGGCCCTCGCGCCGAACGCCGCGCACCTCGCCGCAGCCGAGGAGGTGCTTGATGACTTCCGGCCGACCGCCGTGGTGGACACGCCCCTGGCGGCGCGCTCGCCGCACCGGCGCGACCTCCACGACGAATTGTCCATGCGCCGGCAGGGCAAGGCGCTTGCTTGGCGCGGCCACGCGCTTCCGCTGGGCCACGGCGCGGCGACCGTGCGCGTGCTGTTCCCGCCCGCCGGCTGGGAAACGCGCCTGGGCGACGACAAGGGCCTGGTGCTGCGCCTGGAGACGGCAGGGGGCCTGCGCGTCCTCTTCCTTGGCGACGCCGGCTTCGCCGCGGAAACGTGGCTGCTGAAAAACGAGCCGGACCTCCGCGCCGACGCGCTGGTCTTCGGCGAGAACGGCCGCGACGTGAGCGGCACGCCGGATTTCGTGCGCGCCGTGGGGCCGCGCCTCATCGTGCGCCACGAGCGCAACCGCGCCTTCCGCCGCGCGCCGGACGAGGGCGAGTCAGACCGGCTGGCCTTCCACCCGCCGCCGGGAGCGATTTTTCTGCGCACCACCGACGAGGGAGCGGTGACGTTGCGCGCGTGGCCGAACCGGATCGAGGCCGAGGGCTTCGTGAGCGGACGGCGGGAGCGCGTCCTGCTTGAGAGCAAGTAGGCCAAGCCGCCTTTCTCATCAACGTGCCATCCAACGCAACAGGTGCAGCCGCGCAGCGGCGATCCGAACGTAGCCCCGTGCTTCAGCGCGGGGTCTGTCCGGCCAACACGCGTCGCGTCGCGTCCGCGACGCTTGAACGCACTTCGCGCGAGGGGCGAAGTCCCCGCGCTGAAGCGCGGGGCTACGCTCGGATCGCCGCTCACGCGGCTGCGTCTTCATGGACCATGCGCCAACCTTAGACCGTCTGCGGGAAGCGCTCCTTCCAGCGCGCCAGCGCCGCGCGGATCGCTTCTTCAGTTTGGCGGGGGGACAATTCCCATACGAAAGGTGCGTTCGGTGGCAAGAGCGGAATCAGGCGGTCGTAGTCGATGCCGCCGGCGCCGGGCACCTGATGATCGCCGCCGGGCCAGATCGTGTCGTGCAGGTGCGCGCCGAAGAAACGCGCGCGCTTGGAGGAGAGCGCCTCGAAGTGGTCGGCGAAACCGAGGTTTTGCTTCACCTGGAGGTGCCCGAAGTCATGCCAATAGCCGACGTTCGGCGAGTCCAGCGCGGCGAAGATCTCGTCGAACTCCCGCTCGCTCGGCACTTCCTCGTAGGAATGCCGGCCCTCCACGCCGAGGAAGACGCCGCGCTCCTGCGCGTGGGCCACGATAGGCTTCAGCTCCTCCAGCATCCGTCGCACGTAGAGCGGGCCGCGCTTCTCGCGCTCGCCCACGGCGGCGATCTTCGCCCGCACGCCCTCGCGCGAGAGGAGCCGGCCCTCGCGCGCCAACTCGATCAGCGGCCGGGTGGCCGGCGCCATCGAATGGACGCGGCCGAGATGGAACACCACGTAGGGCGCGCGCAGCTTGGCGGCGAAGTCGATGGTCTGCCGCGAGAGCCGCAGGGCGCGCGCGCGGTCGTTGGCGCGGTGAGAGGTGAACTCGTAGCAATCCGGATTGGATCCCGTGATTTCCAGCGGCAGCGGGCAGAAGTTGTGCAGCGAGGAAACGCGGAACCTGCCTTCGTCGAACAGGCGCTGGATGCCCGCGAGCAGCGACACGCGGATGCCGTGGCCCAGCTCCACGGTGGCGAACCCCAGCGCGAGGATCTCCTCGATCATCGCCGCGCCGTCGGTGTGGCGGCCGGAGTTCCAGCAGGTGGAGAACGAAAGCATCGGGCGCGCGACCATACCGCGCCCCGCGCCGCGCGCATCCGGCCGGCCCGCGGGAAAAGAAAAGCGGCGGACGACTCGCGTCGTCCGCCGCTGGGATTCAGGCTTGCGCCGTCCTCAGTCCACGATGGGCGCGTCTTTGGTCTCGCGCACGAAGAACAGGCCGATGACCAGGCTGATCGCCGCGACGATGATTGGATACCAGAGGCCGTAATAGATGTCTCCCTTCGCCGCCACGAGCGCGACGGAGATAGTCGGCAGGAAGCCTCCGAACCAGCCGTTGCCGATGTGATACGGCAGAGACATGGAGGTGTAGCGGATGCGCGTGGGGAACATCTCCACCAGCATCGCGGCGATGGGGCCATAGACCATCGTCACGTAAATCATGAGGACCGTGAGGAGGGCCACGAGCATGGGCTTGTTCATCTTGGCCTCGTCGGCCTTGGCGGGATAGCCGGCGGCGGCGACGGCGGTGCCGATGTCCTTGCGCAGGGCGGCGATCTTGGTGTTGAAGTCCGCGACGCTCAGCGGGCCACCCTCGAAGCTCGGGATCACTTTGTCGCCGATCTTCACGCTGGCCACGGTGCCGGGCGGCGCCTTCTCGATCGTGTAGGAAACCGAGTTGGCCGCGAGGATGCTGGTCGCCAGGTCGGCCGAGGAATTGAAGGTCGGCTTGGTGCCCGCGGGCTTCGGCACCACGTCGAACTGGAAGTGCGTGGTCGCCGGGTCGGCCACCACGACGAGGGGGCTCTTCTCCTGCGCGGCGGCCAGGTCCGGATTGGCGTATTTGGTCAGCCCGTGAAAGATCGGAAAATACGTGAGGAGTGCCAGCAGCATGCCGCCCAGGATGATCGGCTTGCGCCCGATGCGGTCCGACAGCGCGCCGAAGATGACGAAGAACGGCGTGCCGATGGCCAGCGCGATGGCGATGAGCGTGTCGGCCGTGTTCGGATCCACCTTCAGCGCGCGGGTGAGGAAGATGTTCGCGTAGAAGTTGCCCGTATACCAGACGACCGCCTGGCCCGCGACAACGCCGAAGAGCGCGAGGAGCACGATCTTCAGGTTACCCCACTGGCCGAACGACTCGGAGAGCGGAGCCTTGGAGCCCTTGCCCTGCGCCTTCATTTCCGCGAAGACCGGCGACTCGTTCAGCTTGAGGCGGATATAGAGCGAGATCGCGAGCAGGAAGATGGAAACGAGGAAGGGAATGCGCCAGCCCCACTCCGCCCACTTGGTCAGCGACTTCGGGTCGGCGGGGTCCACCTTGTCGGAAAGCGAGGTGCGGACGATGAGGATGATGAGCAGCGAAAGGAACAGGCCGATGGTGGCCGTTGTCTGGATCCAGCTCGTATAGACGCCGCGCTTGCCCGGCGGCGCGTGCTCGGCCACGTAGGTCGCCGCGCCGCCGTATTCGCCGCCGAGGGCGAGGCCCTGGAGAAGTCGCAGGGCGATGAGGATGATGGGTGCCGCCATGCCGATGCTCGCGTAGCTGGGCAACAGGCCGACGATGAACGTCGAGAGGCCCATCAGGATGATGGTCACCATGAAGGTATATTTGCGGCCGACGATGTCGCCGATGCGGCCGAAGACCAGCGCGCCAAAGGGCCGCACCGCGAAGCCCGCCGCAAAGGCGAGCAGCGCGAAGAGATACTGCGAGGTGGGGTCCAGGCCGCCGAAGAACTTCGCGCCGATGATCGACGCGAGTGAGCCGTAGAGGTAGAAGTCATACCACTCGAAGACGGTGCCGAGCGAGGACGCCACAATCACCGTGCGGTGACTGGAGGTCAGCGCCGCCGACTGGGACGGAGCGTAGGATGAGGCCGTGGCCATAGGGGTTCTGGGGGAAGCAGGTGAGGTGACGGGCGGGGGAAACCGGGCTTGCGCCAAACTCCGCTCACGCGGCGACCGCGCGCCGGGACAAATGCCCGGCACAGGGTCGATCAAGGGTTTCAAGGGGCGCAGGCCCGAACAGCGGGCGGAGCCTGGGATTCCCTTTGTCATAGCGCAAGGGAATTCCGCGCCGTGAAAGCGAAATTCCGCTGGGTAGGACGGGTTTTGTTCCATCCAGCGGACTTTGCGGCTCCCGCGCCGCCATGGGGCCGGGGACGAGCGCAGCCTTTCAACGCGAAGGTTCGCCGCTAAGGTCCGCCCGTCCTGTCGTCCCCTGCCCATGTCGCGCGCCCTCCGCTTTACGCTGCTCATTGGCGGGGGCGTGGCGTTTTTGCTCGCGATGCTGCATGCCGCGCGCGTGCTGGAGAGCGCGGATCGCGCGCTGGCCGGGGCCTTCGGCTTGCCGGCGGAGGCGTTGGCGGGGTCGGCGGCGACCGCGCCGCTCGTGGTGGGCGCCCTGCTGGCCTTCGGCATGGCGTGGGCGGCCATCGACATCCACCGCTTCGACCTCAAGGCCGTGGTGTCCGGCTCGGCCGTGGTGCAGCTCTTCACCGGGTCGGCGCTGGCGGCGCTTTTTGGCGCGTGGTTCTCCCCCTTCCTGCCCTCGCTGGCCGTGGCCCTGGCCTATGCGGCCGGCGCGCTCTACTCGCGCACCGAGGCGGGCCAACGGGCGCGGCAGGTGGAGGAGCTTTACGGCCGGCGGATTTCCGATGGTGCCGCCGCGGCGCTCACCGACGACGCCCGCGCGCCGCTCGACGCGCAGGGCCGCGTGCAGGAGCTGAGCATCGTGGTGTGCGAGATCTTCAATCATCCCGAGCTGATGCAGGAGCTTCCGCCGGGGGAATACACGGCGTTGCTGAACGAGTTTCTCGAGCTCGCCTCCGAGTCGCTCGTGGCCGATGGCGGCTGCCTCGTGGAGTGCGACGGGGAGGGCGCGCGGGCCATTTTCGGCGCGCCGCTGCCGGCCGAGGAGCACGCCCGCGCCGCCTGCCTGGCGGGGCTCAATCTCGCGCGTCGCCTGAACGTCTTCAACGAGAAGGCCGCCGCCCGCCACTCCGGCCGCATGGCCGATTGGCGCATCGGCGTCAATTCCGGCCTGATGATCACGGGCCACTTCGGCGGCGAGCGCCTGGCGGGCTTCGGCGCGGCGGGCGAGGAGGTCGAGTTCGCGCGCCGACTGTGCGCCGCGAACCTCATCTACGGCTCCGGCGTGCTGATCGGCGCGCGCACCTATGAGATGGCCGAGGGCGCGGTGGAGGTGCGCCCGATGGAGCTGCTCCGCCGCCGGCAGGACGAGAACTGGCAGGAAGTCTATGAGTTGCTCGGCCTGCCCGAGGAAATCGGCGTGGACGAGCGCGACCGGCGCGACCTGTATTGGAACGGCGTGATCTACTACCGCGAGAAGCGCCTTGCGGAGGCGCTGGAGATCTTCCAGCGCGTGCGCGCGCTGAGCCCGTCGCTGGACGGCCCGGTGGAATTCTACGTGCAGCGCATCCGCTCGCTGATGCTCAACGGCGCGAGCGCCGACTTCGAGACGGCGCGCCTGCTGAACTCGCTGTGAGGCGCGCTTCAGTCTGCCAGCGCAAGCCCGCCTTCCACCGCCTCGATGCGCACCTGGGCCACGCCCCCGCCGCGCATCTCCAGCTTTTCGGCGGCGGCCGGCGAGAGGTCGATGACGCGGCCGCGCACGTAGGGGCCGCGGTCCGTGATCTGCACGGTGACCTGGCGGCCGTTGCGCAGGTTCGTCACGCGCACGAAGGAGCCGAGAGGGAAGCGCTTGTGCGCGGCGATGAACTCGTGGTTCATCCACTTGCGTCCGCTGGCCGTGCGGCTCTCGCGCGAAAAGCGGCTCGGGCCGTGCCACGAGGCCACGCCGTATTCCGTCCGCTCGCCGGCCGGCACCGAGCGCCGCGCGGGGCGGATCACGGCCTTGCCCTCGCCCGGCGAGGCGCAGGCACCGAGCAAAATCCCAGCCGCGAGAACTACCGCGGCGCGAACCCCTGGGATCCGATTCACCCTGAGACTGATCCGATTCAACATTGTCCGCATCCTCCTACCAGCTTCCGCCCCGATGCACAAATCAGGTGACCCACTCATGACAGGGCAAGTTGCCGACCTGCGGATCGGCACCTGCGCGTGGCTTTTCGACGAATGGCGCGGCCCGCTCTACGCGGCGCGGCGGCCGGACGAGGACTTGCTCGCGGATTACTCCGCGCGCTTCCGCACCGTGGAGATCGACTCGACCTTCTACGCGATCCCGCCCGCGCGCACCGTCGAGGGCTGGCGCCGGCGCACGCCGGACGGCTTCGTCTTCGCCGCCAAGGCGCCGAAGGTCATCACGCACGAGAAGCAGTTGCGCTCCTGCGAGCCGGAGCTGGACGCGTTTCTGCGCGTGATGTCCGGCCTCGGCGAGAAGGTGGGCCCGGTGCTTTTCCAATTTCCCGCGACGTTCTCGCCGGATCATGGCGGCGCGGATGCGCTGGAGAAATTCCTGCCGCGCCTGCCGCGCGCCGGCTGGGACTTCGCGTGCGAGTTCCGCCACGCCGACTGGCGGCGCGCGTCCTTCGCCCGGCTGCTCGCCGAGCACCAAGTCGCGTGGGCGTGGCACGACGCGAGCGGCCCGCCGGCGGCCGACGCCGAGGCGCGGCGCGCGTGGCCGGTCACGGCCAGCCACCTCTACGTGCGTCTCATGGGTGACCAGTCCACGAAGTTCCGTCCCGACGGCGCCCGCCATCATCATTACGACCGCCTCCAGTGGCCGCGCGACGACGCGCTCGACGCCTGGGCCGCCGCCCTGCGCGCCGCGATGAAGGACCACCCGCTGCGCCGCGTGCTCATCTACGCCAACAATCACTTCGAGGGCTTCTCGCCCGCCACCGTGGCCCGTCTTTCCGAGCGGCTCGGCCTGCCGGCTCCTGACCTCGAGCCGCCGCGCGCTGCCGTCGCGCAAATGGACCTGTTTGGCTGATGGGGGCTAGCTCGCGCCCCCGCCGCCCGTCAGCGCGCGGAATTTCTCGTCCAGCTCGCGCAACTGCGCCACCACCTGCGGGCATTTGTCGGCCACCACCTCGGTAAGGCGCTTGGCGTGGTCGGGGTTGCGCTGGGTCATCTCGCCGAGCGCAAGGATGACGGCGAGCGCGTTGTTCGTGGCGTGCTTGAACTCGCGGAAATGCCCGTGCAACTCCGCGAACGCTTCCACCGTCGGAGCGACGGCCGGCGTCACCGCGCTCACCGCGGGCGCGGGGCGCGCAAACATCGCCGGACGCACCATCGGCGGCGAGGGGATCGCGTCCGCCTGCTGCGCCGCCGACAGGCTGATGCCGGCGAAGCGGATCGTCTTCGTCTTGGACGGGTTCGGCGCGGGCGGCTGGCCCGATGGCGGCGGGTCGGATGTCATTGCAACGAGGGGACGGAGGACGCGCTGGCGGCCGGCCCCGAACCAGCGGAACGTGCCGTCTTTTCGCCCATGGAGCCGGATGCTATCAGGATCACCGGAGCCCGCCAGCACAATCTCCGCGGCCTCTCGACGCGGATCCCGCGTGGTCGCCTCACCGTGGTCACGGGCGTGTCGGGCTCGGGCAAGTCCTCGCTCGCCTTCGACACGCTCTACGCCGAGGGCCGGCGGCGCTACGTGGAAAGCCTGTCGGTCTCGGCGCGCCAGTTCCTCGAGCGCCTGCCGCGGCCGGACGTGGACGCCATCGAGGGCCTCTCGCCCGCCATCGCCGTGGAGCAGCGCGGGCACGACGGCGCGCCGCGCTCCACCGTGGCGGCGGTCACGGAAGTTTACGACCTGCTGCGCCTCGTCTTCGCCGCGGCCGGAACCCCGCGCGATCCCGCCTCCGGCCGCCCGCTCGCGCGCCAAACGGCCAACGAGATCACGGACGCCCTCGCCGCGCTGCCCGACGGCACGCGCGTGATGCTCCTCGCGCCGCTCGTGCGCTCGCGGCCGGGGACGCACGAGGAAATCTTCGTCCGCCTGCGGCGCGATGGCTTCACCCGCGCCCGCGTGGACGGCGCGTTGCTCGACCTCTCCACGCTGCCGGCCGAGGCGCCTTTTCCCGCGCTCGCGCCGGAGGAGCCGCACACGGTCGAGGCCGTGGTGGACCGCCTCGTGATCCGCGCGGATGGCACCGGCCGCGCCCGCCTCGCCGATTCCGTGGAGACGGCCCTGCGCTGGGGCGGGGGAGAAATGCTGGCCGCGCATCAGCCCGCTCCCGAGGCACCGTGGGCGGAGCGAGCGTTTTCCACCGACTACCGCGACGCCCAGAGCGGTCGCACGCGGCCGGCTCCGCGCCCGCGCGACTTCTCGTTCCACTCGCCGCACGGCGCCTGCCCCGGGTGCGAGGGCACCGGCGTCTTGCTGGAGCCGGACCCCGCCAAGCTCGTGCCCGATCCCGCGCGCCCGCTGCGCGACGCCATCGCGCCGTGGGCCGCGGCCGCGGGCAAGCTCCGCGCCGTTCACCGCGCCGCGCTGGACGATCTCGCGCGCCACCTCGGCGCCGACGCGAAGACCCCGTGGCAGGATCAGCCCGCCGCCATGCGCGAGGCGGCGCTCGGCGGCACGAGAAAGAACGTGCTCTTCCGCACTGGCGCCGCGCGCCCTTTCGAAGGCGCGGTGGCTTGGACCCGCGCGCAGCTCGCCGAGGCCGAGAGCGCCACCACGCGCGCCCGGCTCCGCGGTTGGTGTTCGCCGCAGACTTGCCCTGCCTGCGAGGGCGCGCGTCTGCGTCCCGAGTCGCTCGCCGTCACCCTCGACGGCGCGGCCAGCCGCGCGCTCAATTTGCCCGCGCTCTGCGACTTGCCGGTAGATGACGCGACGGCGTTTCTCGACGCGCTGCCGCTGGATGCCACGCGTGCGGCGCTGGTCGCCGAGCCGCGGCGGCAGATCGCCTCGCGCCTCGCCTTCCTGCGCGAGGTCGGCCTCGGCTACCTCCAGCTTTCCCGCGAGGCCGGAACGCTCTCGGGCGGCGAGATGCAGCGCGTGCGCCTCGCCGCGCAGGTCGGCAGCAGCCTCTCGGGCGTGCTCTACGTGCTCGACGAGCCGAGCGTCGGCCTTCACCCGCGCGACACGGCGCGCCTGCTCGTCATGCTGCGCCGGCTGCGCGACGCCGGGAACACCGTGGTCGTCGTCGAGCACGATGAGGACACGATCCGCGCCGCCGACCACCTTCTTGAAATCGGCCCCGGCGCGGGCGCGGCGGGCGGCCGCCTCGTCGCCGAGGGAAGCGTCGCCGACCTCATGGCGTGCGCCGATTCGCCGACGGGCGCCTACCTTTCCGGCCGTCTGCGCTTGGAATCCCCGCGCCGTCTCCCGCTGAAGCCAGGCCGCGGCGAATGGCTCGTGGTCCGCGGCGCGCGCGAGCACAACCTGCGCAACCTCGACGCCCGCTTCCCGCTCGGCGCCTTCACCTGCGTGACCGGCGTGAGCGGCTCCGGCAAGAGCACGCTCGTGGACGACCTCCTGCGCCGCGCGCTGGCGCAAAAGCTTTACCGCGCCTCGGAGCCACCCGGCGCGCACGACGCCATCGAGGGCATCGATTCCATCGAGCGGCTCGTCGTCGTGGACCAGTCCCCGCTCGGCCGCAATGCGCGCTCCAACCCGGCCACCTACACCGGTCTCTTCGACGAGATCCGCGCCCTCTTCGCCAAGCTGCCCGCCGCCCGCGCCCGTGGCTTCGGCGCCCCACGCTTCTCGTTCAACGTGCCCGGCGGCCGCTGCGAGAAATGCGGCGGCGACGGCGCGCTCACCGTGGAGATGCAGTTCCTGCCCGACGTGAGCGTGCCCTGCGACGCCTGCGGCGGCCGGCGCTTCAACCGCGAGACGCTCGAGATCCTCTACCGCGGCCGGAGCATCGCCGACGTGCTCGCGATGCCCGTGCGCGAGGCCGCCGAGTTCTTCGCCGCGATCCCCGCGCTCGGCCCGCGCCTGCGCGTGCTCGACGAGATCGGCCTGGGCTACCTCGCGCTCGGGCAATCCGCCGCCACGCTCTCGGGCGGCGAGTCGCAGCGCCTCAAGCTCGGCGCGGAGCTGATGAAGTCGCCCGGCGCCGGCCGCGCGCTCTACCTGCTCGACGAGCCGACCACCGGCCTGCACCCGGCCGACACCGCGCGCCTGCTCGGCGCGCTCTTCCGCCTGCGCGACGCGGGCCACACGATCATCGTCATCGAGCACCAGCCCGACCTGATCGCCTGCGCCGACTGGGTGATCGACCTCGGCCCCGAGGCCGGCGCGGCCGGCGGGAGGATCGTCGCCGCGGGGCCGCCCGAGGTGATTGCCGCGGAGCCTGCTTCGCATACCGGGCGCGCTCTGGTGCGGTTGGGAACCGTGAATCGTGAATGGTGAATCGTGGGTTAGGTGGTTCGGCTCGGTCCTTGTCCGCCGCGCACCAGCGCGGCCTGATTCGACGATTCACGATTCACGATTCACCTCTTCCGACCGCATGAGGCGCCTCCTTCTCCTTCTCTGCCTCGCGCCGGTAATCCACGCGGCCGAGCCGGATGACTCCATCGCGTCCGCCCGCGCCCACCTGCGGCCCGGGGATGAGGAAGGCTTTCGCGCGGCGCTCGCTGACCTCCGCGCGCGCTTTCCGCGCCATCCCGCGGTGGCCGCGCTCCAGCTCGACTGGGGGGTCGCCCGCGCCGGCGAGGCGTGGGGGGCGCGCGATTTCGCCGGCCTGGAGCGCGCGGCGGCCGCCCTGCGCGACTTCGTCCGCGAGAACCTTCGCCACCCGCGCGTCGCCGAGGCGCGCCTCGCGCTGGCCGAGATCGCCTTCCTCGTGCCCGAGGCCGACTTCGACACCGCGCGCAACCAGCTCCGCCTCGCCCTTTCCGCCGCGACGCCGCTGCCGCCCGAGCGCCGCGCGCGCGCCGATTTCCTTGCCGTCCGGCTCGCGGACGCCCCCGGCGGCGCGGGCAACGGCCTCGAGCTCGCCGAGCGTCTCCTGGGCGCGGCGCCGGCTGATCGCGGCGCACGCGGGGAAGCCGCCGCGGCGCTCTGTCTCCGTGGCCGCTGGGTGGCGGCGGTCGCCCTTTGGTAAAAGCTCGCCGAGGAGGAGTCTGGCGCCCCAGACGCATCCCGCTGGCTCCTGCTCGCCGGCGAGGCTGCCCTGCGCCAGGAAAACCCGGCCGCGCTCGCCCGCGCCGACGCCCTCTTCGCGGCCGCGGCGGGGAAGGCCGTGGCCGGCGACCCCGTGCATGCC
>CALMOL010000330.1 GCA_937871685.1 uncultured Verrucomicrobiota bacterium | reverse complement strand
AGCGGTGACAGGTCACCGCACTCCAAAACGCGCCCGGCCTTCCGCAAGCCATCCGCGCCAGGGACAAGCGTTAAGCAATCGATGTGACTCGCAATAGCGCGAACGATTCCCGGCGATCTTCTCCGCGCCGTCACTTCCGCAGCGGCGCCAGCGCCTGGAGGCGACGGTCGCGCAGCCACAGGCCAAGCCAGACGAGCACGCCGAGGCCGACCGAGAACGCGACCGGAAAGGCCGGGCCACCCACGCGGACGTGCGCTTGCGCCGCGCCGCCGAGGTAGCCGGTGAGCAGGATCGCGCCGAGCACGGCGGTCTGCGGGATGGCGTAGAGGATGGTGCAGGCCAGTAGCAGGACGCCAAGGCCGGGCACTTGCTCGACGGGGATGCCCAGCTTCGTGGTGGCCTCGATGACCTGGGGGATCTTCATCACCTTGCCCACGGCGTCGAAGGCGGGGAAAAGGATCGCCAGCGTGCTCAGCCCGAGGCCGGTCCAGCGCAGCGCGGGCGAGACGGATGGGGGATTGAAATCGCGATTCATGGGAGGGCGGGCTTGGAATGGGCCTCGGGTGCGGACAGGCTAGCCGCGTTGGATGGCGAGCCGATGCGCTTCCAATAAAACCGGGTGCCGGTCAGGCCGCCGCGCGGCTTGAGCGCGTAGTCGGGAAGCTCTCCGGCGAAGTTGAAGCCCATCTTCTCGTAGAGGCCCGCCGCGCCCTCCTCGGAAGCGGTGTCGAGCACGAGCATGGTGCGCCCGCGCCCGATGGCCATGTCCTCGGCCACGCGCATCAGGGCGCGCGCCGCGCCGCGGCCGCGGTGGCTCGGGCGGGTCATCATCTTGGCGATCTCGGCGCGGTGCGGTTGGTTGGGCGGCAGGTCGAGCAGCACCGTGACCGTGGCGACCAGCTCGCCGCCGTCCCACGCGCCCAGGACGATGCGCTCGCCGCGGTCGGCCGCCGCCAGCGCCCCGTCCCAAAACGCCCGCGCCGCGGCCGGCGCCAGCGGATGCATGAACGAGACCGAGCCGCCGTGGGCGCCCGTCTCGACGAGGATCTCGGACAATGTCGCGCTGACCTCCGGCGAGGCGCGCAGGGGTCTGATCTCAAGTTCGGGCATGGGGGAAAAGAAAACTCGAAGCTCGAAGCCCGAAACTCGAAACAAGTCCCGAAGGCCAAAGACGCCGAAAGCCTGAACGCGCGGCCGGCGCATCTTCCGGCGCTTGCCGTTCTTTTCGGCGCTTGTTTCGAACTTCGAGCTTCGAGTTTTTCCTACTTCGGAACGGCGCTCGTCAGGATTTCCGGCGCGCCGTCGGTGATGAGCACGTTGTCCTCGATGCGCACGCCGCCGATGTCCAGATGCCGGTCCACCAGGTCCCAATTCACCGTGCGGCGGTGCTCCCGGCGGCGCTTGGGGTCCTGGAGGATCGCCGGGATGAAATACACGCCCGGCTCCACGGTGGCGACGAAGCCGGGCTGGAGCGGCAGGTCCATGCGCAAGTTCTTGAGCGAGGCGCGCGAGTCCGGCGCGCGCCCGGCGAGGCGGCCGCTGGCGTCGCGCACGCCCAGCCCGACGAGGTGGCCCAGTCCATGCGGGAAGAAGAGCATGTGCGCCTCCTGCTCCACGAGCGACTCGGGCTGGCCGCGCAGGAGGTCCATGTCCACCAGGCCCGCGACGATCTGAATGGCGGCCGCGAGGTGGATCTCCTTCCACTCGGCGCCGGGCAGGCAGCGCTCGATGGCCGTCTCCTCCGTGGCGCGCACGAGCTGGAGCAGGTCGCGCTGGAAGCGCGTGGGCTTGCCGCCGACGACATCGGTGCGGGTCACATCGATGACGTAGCGGTCCACCATCGCGCCGGCGTCCACGAGCACGAAGTCGCCCTTGCGCAGAGCGCGCTCCGACGGGTGAAAATGCAGCACCGCGGAGTTCGACGCTGCGCCCACGATGGTGCCGTAGCCGGTGCCGTCCGCGCCGGCGCGCAGGAAGGCGGCCTCCAGCTCCACCTGGAGCGCGCGCTCGGTGATGCCGGGGCGCATTTGGGCG